>JAKDNL010000072.1 GCA_030451825.1 Pseudonocardia sp.
GCCCGGTCCGGCCCCGCGCACGACGACGTCGGCGGTCCCCGGCGTGGAGCGCGCCGGTTCCGCACGCGAGATGCGCCTCATCGCTGTGCGGCCCGCAGCGCAGCGCGATGAGCGACATCTCGCGTGAGCGGGCCGCGGCGGCGCGGCCCGCTCACCCGTGCCGGCCGGCGGCCAGCGTGCCGCCGTCGATCCGGATCGTGTCCCCGGTGATCCAGCTCGCGGCGTCGGAGACCAGGAACCCGACGGCCGACGCGACGTCGGCCGGCACGCCCAGGCGGCGCATCGGGTAGCCGTCCGCGACGCCCTGCTCGTCGTGGCTGTAGAGCGCCTCGGCGAACCGGGTCTTGATCACCGCGGGTGCCACCGCGTTCACCCGGATCTTCGGGCCGAGCTGACCGGCCAGCTCCTCGGTGAGCCGGATCAGCGCGGCCTTGGACGCGCCGTAGGCCCCGATCACACCGGTCGAGCGGATCCCGCCGAGCGAGGCGACGTTGACGACCGCCCCGCCGGCCGAGCCCATCCCGGCCCGGTAGGCCTCCTGGACGAACCCCAGCGCGGCGACCACGTTCACGTCGAAGATCTTGCGGACGGCGTCGAGGTCGGCGTCCACCAACGGGCCGTACTGCGGGTTGATCCCGGCGTTGTTGACCAGGATCGCGATGGTGCCGAACCGCTCGACGGTCGCCCGCACGGCCTCGGCGCGGTGCGCACCGTCCCCGGCGTTGCCGGGCACCGCCAGCACCCGTTCCGGCGCACCCGCCGCCTCGCCCAGCTCGGTCGCGGCGGCGTCGAGCTCGGGGGCCTTGCGTCCGGTGATCGTGACCGCGGCACCGCGCGCGAGCAGCTCGGCGGCGATGCCGTATCCGATGCCGCGACTGGCCCCGGTGACGAGGGCGGCCCGGCCCACCAGATCGGCCGGCGGCGGGACGGGAGCGGTGACGTCGGTCATGACCGGGACCCTACGTTCGGAATCTTCTCGACCCGGCCGGTAGCCTGGTTGCGTGGTCCTGATCGAGTAGGTGAGTGCGCGGCGCCCGGCATCGTCATGCCCGCGTCCGTCGCCCCCTGCTTCGGCGCATCTTCCTCGGCCACCCCCGTACTCCACTGTCTGGAGCTTTGACGTGATCACCGCATCGGATGTCGAACTGCGTGCCGGTTCCCGGATCCTGCTCTCCGGCGCGAACATGCGCGTGCAGCCCGGCGACCGGATCGGCCTGGTCGGCCGCAACGGTGCCGGGAAGACGACCTCGATGCGGGTGCTGGCCGGTGAGGGCGAGCCCTACTCCGGCCAGGTCACGTCCAACTCGCCGGTCGGCTACCTCCCGCAGGACCCGCGCGAGGGTGACATGTCGGTCACCGCGAAGGACCGGGTGCTCTCCGCCCGCGGCCTGGACGTGCTGCTGGCCAAGCTGGAGAAGGTCCAGACCGCGATGGCCGAGGTCGTCGACGCGGGTGAGAACGACAAGCTGGTCCGCGAGTACGGACGGCTCGAGGAGCGGTTCTCCACGCTCGGCGGGTACGCCGCGGAGAGCGAGGCCGCGCGGATCTGCACGAACCTCGGCCTGCCCGAGCGGGTGCTCACCCAGCAGATCGAGACGCTCTCCGGCGGCCAGCGCCGTCGCGTCGAGCTGGCGCGGATCCTGTTCGCGGCCTCCGACGGCGGCTCGCAGAGCGCCACCACATTGCTGCTCGACGAGCCCACGAACCACCTCGACGCCGACTCGATCACCTGGCTGCGCGGGTTCCTGCAGCAGCACGAGGGCGGGCTCGTGGTGATCAGCCACGACACCGAGCTGCTGGCCGCGGTCGTGAACAAGGTGTGGTTCCTCGACGCCATGCGCGGCGAGGCCGATCAGTACAACATGGACTGGCGCCGGTACCAGGAAGCGCGCGCGACCGACGAGAAGCGCCGGCGCCGCGAGCGTGCCAACGCCGAGAAGAAGGCCTCGCAGCTGCACACCCAGGCACTGAAGATGGGCGCCAAGGCCACCAAGGCGGTCGCCGCCAAGAACATGGCCCGCCGTGCCGACGAGCTGCTCTCCGGACTCGAGCCCGAGCAGCAGTCCGACCGGGTGGCCAAGATCCGCTTCCCGGACCCGGCCGCGTGCGGCAAGACCCCGATGACGGCGGAGGGACTGTCCAAGGCCTACGGGTCGCTGGAGGTCTTCACCGGCGTCGACCTGGCCGTGGACCGCGGCGCCAAGGTCGTCGTGCTGGGCCTCAACGGTGCCGGAAAGACGACATTGCTGCGCCTGCTGGGTGGCACCGAGGACCCGGACTCCGGGCGGATGGTGCCCGGTCACGGCCTGCGCACCGGCTACTTCGCCCAGGAGCACGACACGCTCGACATGGACGCGTCGGTCTGGGAGAACATCCGGCACGCCTCGCCGGACACCGACGCCCAGCGGCTGCGCACCGTGCTCGGCACGTTCATGTTCTCCGGCGAGCAGCTTCAGCAGCCGGCCGGGACGCTCTCCGGCGGCGAGCGCACGCGTCTCGCGCTGGCCGGGCTCGTCTCCAGCGCCGCGAACGTGTTGCTGCTCGACGAGCCCACGAACAACCTGGACCCGGCCAGCCGCGAACAGGTGCTCGACGCGCTGCGCCGCTTCACCGGCGCGGTCGTCCTGGTCACGCACGACCCGGGCGCGGTGGAGGCCCTGGAGCCGGACAAGGTGATCGTCCTGCCGGACGGGACCGAGGATCACTGGTCCGCCGAGTACCTGGAGCTCGTGCAGCTCGCCTGACCTGATCGAGTAGTGAGTGCACCGTGTACCGACGTGAATGATCCATTCGGGCGAACCGCTTACCGATCGCGTTCTTGCTGTCCTGGCCAGAATTCCTCAACTGGATCATCATTGCCGGATCGTCACGCCTCGTGTGGCGGTCCGCGGGGGCATCCGCGGCGGGGTTGAGGAGGGCCAGTGGCCGATTTGAAAAAGGGCGCCCGGATCACCGGGACGCAACGGGGCAAACTCGCCGCCGATCTGAAGAAGAAGTACGAGAAGGGCGCGAGCATTCGTTCCCTCGCCGAACAGACCGGGCGTTCGTACGGATTCGTGCACCGGGTGCTGAGCGAGACCGGGGTGACGTTGCGCGGGCGCGGTGGTGCGACGCGCACCAAGAAGAAGTAGCTCCCACTCCACATTGCGCCACCGTTGTCCCGGGCCGACGTTCGGCCCGGGATCCGGTGTGTCCGCCGCACTCCCGCCCCGGCTGGTACCCCGGGCCGGCCGCGGTGCATCGCGCGCCGGAGCCCGGTGCGCGACGTAACGTGGTAGCTCGCCGTCCACCACCGGCGAGGGGAGATCGATGGATCGCCAGCTCACGATGCTGCGCGGGGTCGTGCGCGGGGCCGACGCCCATCGGTCGATCACGCCGGGGACCTGGCCGCGGATCCTGCGGTTCGTCCGGCCCTACCGTCGCTGGCTGATCTCATTCCTGGCCCTGACCACGGTCACCGCCGTGATCGGCGTGGCCACGCCGGTGCTCGCCGGGCGCGTGGTCAACACGATCGTCGGCGCCGGGCAGATCCCGGACGCCGGACGCGTAGTGATCGTGCTGGCGCTGGGGATCGCCGGGATGGCGGTCCTGGAGGCGGTCGTCGGGCTGGCCGGGCGGTGGTTCTCCGCCCGGCTCGGGGAGAGCCTGATCTCCGATCTGCGGGTCGCGGTGTTCAGCCACGTGCAGGCCATGCCGCTGGCGTTCTTCTCCCGTACCCGCACCGGTGCGCTGGTCAGCCGCCTCAACAACGACGTGATCGGCGCCCAGACCGCGATCACCGGCACGTTGTCCACGGTGCTGTCGAACTCGATCCAGCTCGTGCTGGCGGTCGCGGTGATGATCGGGCTGGCGTGGCAGGTCACGGTGCTGGCGATCCTGCTGCTGCCGGTGTTCGTGCTGCCCGCCCGGCGGATGGGAAACTGGATCGCCGAGCTGCGCCGCGAGGCCGCGGACCTCAATGCCGCCATGGGCAACCAGATGACCGAGCGGTTCTCCGCACCGGGCGCGACCCTGGTCAAGCTGTTCGGCGACCCGCAGGCCGAGGCGACGGTGTTCCGGGCGCAGGTCGCGAAGGTGCGCGACATCGGTGTCCGCTCGGCGATGGTGTCGCGGATCTTCGTCACGGCGCTCTCGCTGGTCTCCGCGCTGGCCCAGGCCCTGATCTACGGCTTCGGCGGCTACCTCGCCGTGACCGGCCAGATCCCGGCCGGCACCGTGGTCGCCCTGGGCCTGCTGCTGACCCGGCTCTACACGCCGATGACGGCCCTGGCCAACGCGCGCGTCGACGTGATGACCGCGCTGGTCGCGTTCGAGCGGGTCTTCGAGGTGCTCGACCTGCAGCCGAACATCACCGAGCGCAGGGACGCGAAGGACCTCCCGGACGGGCCGATCGGTGTCCGGCTGCGCGCAGTGCGCTTCACCTACCCCAGTGCCGAGGACGTCTCGCTGGCCTCGCTGGAGGAGGTCGCGGTGCTGGACAAGCGGAAGAACGCCGAGGTGCTGCACGGCGTCGATCTGGAGGTCGGGCCCGGGCAGCTGCTCGCGCTGGTCGGGACGTCCGGCGCCGGGAAGTCCACGCTGGCCGCGCTCGTCCCGCGCCTCTACGACGTCGACTCCGGTGCGATCGAGCTGGCCGGCACCGACGTCCGCGAGCTGCGCTTCTCCGCGATCCGCGGCGCGGTCGGGATGGTCACCCAGGACGGGCACCTGTTCCACGACACGATCGCGGAGAACCTGCGCTACGCCGCGCCGGGATCGACCGAGGACGAGATGCGCGACGCCCTGCGCAGGGCGCGGCTCGGCGACCTGCTCGACGCGTTGCCCGACGGCCTGGACACCGTGGTCGGGGAGCGCGGCTACCGCCTCTCCGGCGGGGAGCGGCAGCGCCTGACGATCGCGCGGCTGCTGCTCGCGAAGCCGCGCGTGGTGATCCTGGACGAGGCCACCGCGCACCTGGACTCCGAGTCCGAGGCCGCCGTCCAGGAGGCGCTGGGGGAGGCCCTGGTCGGGCGGACCGCGATCGTGATCGCGCACCGCCTGTCCACGGTGCGCGCCGCGGACCGGATCGCCGTCATCGAGGCGGGACGGGTCGCCGAGAGCGGCACCCACGACGAGCTACTCGCCGCCGGGGACCGCTACGCCCGGCTCTACCGCACCCAGTTCGCCCCGGCCGACGCCCGCCCCGCCGCCGTCGGTCGCTGACCGGGAACGCCGCCCCTGACCGACGCACCCGCCTGACGTCCCGAGGGGTCCCCTCGCTCCCTGTGGGGTCTCGAGGGGTCCCTTCGCGGCCCTGCTGCGGGTCGGTGCACGGTTGGGGCGCACGACGGCCGGGGGTCTCGAAGGGTCCCCTCGCGGCACCGACGCGAGCGCGGCGGGTCGGGGCACCGGGGCCGGCGGCTATCCGGGGGTGCGGTACTCGCTGGGGGAGACCCCGTAAGCGGCGCGGAACGCGTGGCTGAACGCGGCCAGATCGGTGAAGCCGTACCGGCGGGCGACCTGCGTGATCGACGCGTCGGCCAGGCGACGGTCGGCGAGGTCACGGCGGGCGCGCTCCAGGCGGGCCCGGCGTATCCGGCGGGTCACCGACTCGCCGGTCTCGGCGAAGAGCCGGTGCAGCTGCCGCGGCGAGACGAAGTGCGCGGCCGCGATCGAGGCCGGGCCCAGGTCGGGGTCGTCGAGGTGCTCGGCGACGTACTGCTCGATCCGGGTGCGCAGCGCGGCCGGGGCGCGCTCGCCGGGGGCCCCGGGCGAGCCGGCGGTGCGTTCGCCGGCCAGGGTCGCGACCAGGCCGCCGACTTCGTCGGCGAGGCGGACCGCACCCGCGGCGCTGAGCTGCGGCGGCTCCATGACCAGGTCCCGCAGTACCCCGCCGACCATCCGGCCCAGCCGGGAATCTCCGCCGAACCGGCAGGCGGTGACCGCGGCGGACTCGGCGGCGGCGAGGTCGATGCACACCCGCGGCCAGGTGAACACCTGCAGCACCCAGTCGCCGCCGAAGGTCCAGCGGAACGGCCGGCCGGTCTCGTAGAGCGCGAGGCCCCCGGGGTGCAGCACGGTGCTGCGGCCGTCCTGCTCGAGCGACGCGGTGCCGCGGGCGAGCATCCCCACCTGCAGGTACTCGCGGTCGTCGTGGCCGGCGAGCTGCGGGGTGCGCCGACAGGTCTGGGCCACCGAACCGACCTCAGATACCTGCAGGTGGGCCAACGTCGCGCTGCGGGACGACCCGGCGAACGAGGACGCGCGGCTGCGGTTCGGCGCCACGTCGAGGGCGACGAAGTCGTGCCGCAGGGTCTCGCGCCACTCGTCGTAGCGGCGGGTGGAGCGTGCCACCGGCTCGGAGCCCGGAGCGAGGACCACGGCCGTCCACCCCCGTTCCGTATCTGGTCCGGCCGACGTTCACAGCCGGGTCCGACGGCGTCAAGGGACGATCGCGATACGCGGAGGGTATCCGCTCACCTGCGGTTTCCTGGACGCGTCCGGTTCGGATCTGCGGTTCGGGTCCGGAATTCCGGCATCGCTCGCCAACAACCCGGCACGCGGGGACAACCCGCGTGGTCCGCGGCTGGCGACCATGGGCGGACCACCACAGTTCACCCGGAGGACCCCGATGACCACCGAACTCCCGCTCGTCGACCTGACCGGTTCGGGGACCCGCCGCGCGATCTGCCCGCACGACTGCCCGGATGGCTGCGCGATGACCGTGACAGTGCAGGACGGGGTCGCGACCTCGGTCCGCGGGGACTCCGAGCACCCGTTCACCCGTGGCGGGCTGTGCGTCAAGGTCAACAACTACACCGACCGCGTCTACAGCCCCGAGCGGGTCACCACCCCGCTGCGCCGCTCCGGCCCGAAGGGCTCCGGCCGGTTCGAGCCGGTCTCCTGGGACGACGCACTCGCCGAGGTGGCGTCGAACTTCAACCGGGTGATCGCCGAGCACGGCGCCGAGGCGATCATGCCGGTCAGCTACCTGGGCACCCAGGGCACGCTGAACGGGCTCAACGTCGGCGATCCGTTCTTCAACAAGATGGGCGCGACGGTCAGCGAGCGCACCTACTGCGACTCCGGCGCGTCGACGGCGTACGTGATGAGCCTCGGCCCGACCGCGGGCGTCGACCCGGAGAGCCTCGTGCATTCCAAGTACATCATCATCTGGGCCTGCAACATGATCTCGACGAACCTGCACCTGTGGCCGTTCGTGGCCGAGGCGCAGCGAGGCGGCGCGAAGGTCGTCGTGGTCGACCCGGTGCGCCACAAGACCGCCGCACGCGCCGACTGGCACATCCCGATCCGCCCCGGTACGGACGGCGCCCTCGCCATGGCGATGATCAACGTGATCGTCACCGAGGGACTGACCGACGCCGCCTATGTCCGCGACCACACCGTCGGCATCGACGAGCTGACCGAGCGCGTCGAGGGCCACACCCCGGAGTGGGCCGAGACCGAGACCGGCATCCCCGCCGACGACATCCGCACGCTGGCCCGCGAGTACGCGGCCGCCCAGCCGTCGATGATCCGGATCGGGGTCGCGATCGAGCGGCACTCCGGCGGTGGGCAGACCGTCCGCGCGATCTCCTGCCTGCCCGGCCTGGTCGGCGCGTGGCGTAAGCCCGGCGGCGGGCTGCTCGCGCTGCCGCTGTGGGCGTTCCCGGTGAACTGGGACGCGCTGAGCCGGGCCGAGCTACGCCCGCAGAACACCAGGGTGATCAACCAGTTCCACCTGGGTAAGGCGCTGACCGGCGATCTCGGAGGCGACGGCCCCGGGATCCACGCGCTGATGGTCTACAACTCCAACCCGGTCGTCGTGTGCCCGGACCAGGAGCGCGTCCTGGCCGGGCTCGCCCGCGAGGACTTGTTCACGGTCGTCTCGGAGCAGTTCCTCACCGACACCGCGCAGTACGCCGACATCGTGTTCCCGGCCGCGAGCCAGCTCGAGCAGCTCGACGTCATGTTCTCCTGGGGGCACCTCTACATCGGCCTGAACCGGCCCTCGATCCCGCCGGTGGGCGAGGCGGTCAGCAACACCGAGCTGTTCCGGCGCCTGGCCGCGGCCATGGGATACACCGAGGACTGCTTCACGATGACCGACGAGCAGATGATCGACGCCGCGTACGACTGGGCGGCGCCGGCGCTCGACGGCATCACCCCGGCGACGCTGGCCGAGACCGGCTGGGCACGGCTCAACCTGCCCGCCGCGGACGCCTACGCCCCGCACTCCGAGGGCGGATTCCCGACGCCGTCGGGCAAGCAGGAGTTCCTCTCCGCCGCCGCGGCCGGCGGCAACTTCGTGCTACCGCTGTTCCGCCAGGGCAGCAACGAGTCCCAGCCCGGCGAGGACGTCGATCCGCTGCCGCACTACATCCCGCCGCGCGGCCCGCACGAGGCGCACCGGCTGTCGCTGATCTCGCCGAAGTCGCACGCGTTCATCAACTCCAGCTACGGCAACCTGCCGGCTCAGAAGCGGGTCGCGGGTGAGCCGTCGGCCTGGCTGCATCCGGTGGACGCCGAGGACCGAGAGGTGGGGGACGGCGACCTGGTGCGGATCTACAACGAGCTCGGCGAGATCCTGGTCAAGGCCAAGGTCACCGCCGACGTGACCCGCGGCGTCGTGATGGCGAGCATGGGCGCCTGGCGCGCCCAGACCAAGGGCCAGAACACCGTGAACGCGATCAACCCGACCGGGTTCGCCGACCTCGGGCACGCCCCGACGTTCAACGACACCCGGGTGGAGGTGGAGCGGGCCTGAACCCCGGGCGAACCGTGGCCGGGCGAGCCGTGCCCCGGCGCCGTCTGGCGCGAGGTCGACGCGAGCCCGGCGCGAGCACCCGACGCGAGCCTGGCGGTTGTCGGCGGGTCAGCGGTCGGGCCTCAGCGGTCGGACGTGGCCCGAACACCGTTCTCGACCACATCGAGGACGGCGTCCAGGTCGCCGGCGGGCAGGCCCATCGCCAGATGCGAGACGAGGCCTTCCAGCACGAGCTCCAGGTACTGCGCCAGCACCGCGACCGGGACGTCGTCGCGCAGCGCGCCGGCGGAGGCCTGACGTTCCAGACGTTGACGGGTGGCGGCGGTGAGCGCACCCGAGTGCGCCTGCCAGCGGCGCCGGAACTCCGGGTCGGTGCGTAGCCGCCGCGAGACCTCCAGGCGGGTGCCCAGCCAGCTGCGATCGGTGGCGGCGGTGCCCGGTCCCGCGCGGCCGTTCGGGTGCCTGCCGTTCGGGTGATCGTTCTCGGTGTCCGCGCCGGCGGCGTGGCCACCGCCCGCGTGGCTACCGTTCGACGGGGCGGAGCCGGCCAGAGCACCGTCCGCGGCGCGGGCGGTGTCGAGCAGCTCGCGCATGACCTGGACCAGACCCTGCTCGGCGACGACGTCGGCCATCCGCCGTGCATCCTCCTCGGCCAGGGCCAGGAACAGGGTTTCCTTGTCCCGGAAGTAGTGGAAGATCGCCCCGCGGGACAGACCGGTCGAGGTCTCCAGCCGCCGGACCGTGGCCCCCTCGTAGCCGTGGTCGGCGAAACACCGGCGCGCCCCGTCCAGGATCTGCCGGCGCCGTGCGGCGAGCTGATCGGTACTGACGCGGGGCATGACGACGAGTATTCCGTACGCCCGCCCTCCACGTCCGGCCCAACAGGACACACCGCAGTGTGGCGTGCGCCGCCGTCGGTGCCGGTCGTCACTGCGCAAGCTCCGCTCGGCGGACTGCGATTGTCAGGGGTCGGGGGTAGCGTTTTCGATCGTGACGGGACAGGCGGGGGACGCTGCGGCGCGGCACGACAGCGGACCCGGTGTCCTGCGCAGCCGCGCGGAGGCCGAGGCCTATGTGGCGTCGGTCTGCTTCAAGCACGGGCCACCGAAACTGGTCGGTGTCGAACTGGAATGGATGCTCTACCGTCCCGAGACCCCGGACGCACCGCTCGACCTCGACACGCTGCGCGCGGCTCTCGGCCCGCACGCCCCGCTGTCCCTCGACCCGTCCTCTCCCGCTCTCCCTCTCCCCGGTGGCTGCGACGTGACCGTCGAACCCGGGGGCCAGATCGAGATCGCCGGTCCGCCCGTGCCGGACCTCGGCACACTCCTGCGCGACGTCACGCGCGACGCCGACCGCCTGCACTCCCTGCTCGCCGCCTACGGCCTGCGCCCGCACGCCCGCGCCTCGGACCCGGTGCGCCCGGCGCGGCGCCTGCTCGACCTGCCCCGTTATCGCGCCATGGAGCGCGCGTTCGACCGCGTCGGCCCGCACGGGCGCAGCGGCATGTGCTCGACGTCGTCGGTGCAGGTCTGCCTCGACGCCGGTACGGCCGAGTCGGCCGCCGACCGCTGGGACGCCCTGCACGCGCTCGGTCCGGTGCTGGTCGCGGCGTTCGCGAACTCCCCGGTGATGCACGGCCGCGTCACCGGCTGGAAGTCCTCCCGGTTGGCGTCCTGGCTGAGCCTGGACCCGGCTCGCACGGCCCCGCCCCCGGTGTCGGCGGACCCGGCCCGGGCCTGGGCCGAGCGGGTGGTCTCGACCCCGCTGCTGTGCGCGCGCGGCGAGGGCAGCTGGGAGGTCCCGCCGATGGTCACGTTCGCCGACTGGATCGACGGCGTCGCCGGCGCCCGGTTCGACGGCGCGCTGTCCCGCCCGCCGACCAGCGCGGACCTGGACTACCACGTCTCCACGATGTTCCCGCCGGTCCGCCCGCACGGGCACCTGGAGGTCCGCTACGTCGACGGGCAGGACGGTCGTGACTGGGCGCTGCCGACCGCCGTCCTGCTCGCGTTGACCTCGGACGCCGCGGTGCGCGACCGGGCCCGCGAGGCGTGCGAGCCGGTGCGCGACCACTGGGTCGCCGCCAGCCGCGACGCTCTGGCCGACCCGGCCCTGGCCCGGGCCGCTGCGACCGTGTTCCCGCTGGCCTGCGAGGTGCTGGGCAGCTCCGCCGACGCCGGCCGGGGGACCGGTCTGGCCTGGGGGCCCTCCGAGCTCGTCGCGCGGCTGGAGGAGGTCACCGAGCAGCGGGTGCTGCGCGGGCGCTGCCCGGCCGACGCCCCGTCCCCGCTGGAGACAGGTACGGACGCGGCCGGCGCGCCGGACACGCCGTTCCCGGCCGGGCTCTACGTACCCGCCCCCCGGGGCACCGGACCGGAGCCCGTGCCCCCGGACGCCATGAGCACGACCGGACGACCGCACGTGCAGGAAGGAGCCCTGTGATGACGGACCCCGCCACCCGGAACCCCGTGACGGACGCGCCCGGCTCGACCACCGGACCGCGCGCGGTCCCGGCACCGCGCCCCGGCGAGGACACCGAGCAGCTGCGGACGCGGGTGGCCGCCCTGCTGGAGCGCTCGCGCGCTCGCAGCGCGGTGCTGACCGACTTCGACGACGGCGAGCTGACCACCCAGCACTCGCCGCTGATGTCGCCACTGGCCTGGGACCTGGCGCACATCGGCAGCCAGGAGGAGCTGTGGCTGGTCCGTGACGTCGGCGGCCGCGAGCCGCTGCGCCCGGAGATCGACGGGCTCTACGACGCGTTCGCGCACACCCGCTCCAGCCGCGTCGAGCTGCCGCTGCTGACCCCGGCCGAGGCGCGCACCTACGTCGGCGAGGTCCGGGATAAGGCGCTCGACGCGCTGGGCTCGAGCCCGTTGCGCGGGCGCCGCCTGGAGCACGACGCGTTCGCGTTCGGGATGATCGTGCAGCACGAGCAGCAGCACGACGAGACGATGCTGGCCACCCACCAGCTGCGCGCCGGGGCCCCGCTGCTGCACGCGCCCGCGCCGCCGCGCCCGCCCCTGCCGCCGGGCGGCGGCAACACCGCTCGTCTCGGGCCGTCCGAGGTGCTGGTACCGGCGGGGGAGTTCACCCGGGGCACCTCCGGCGAGCCGTGGGCGCTGGACAACGAGCGCCCCGCGCACGTCGTGGACGTGCCCGCGTTCGTGATCGACACCTTCCCGGTGACGAACGGGCAGTACGCCGAGTTCGTGGACGCGGGCGGCTACGACGACCCGGGGTTCTGGACCGAGCGCGGCTGGGCGCACGTGCGCGAGGCCGGTCTGGTGGCCCCGCAGTTCTGGCAGCGCGACGCGTCCGGGACGTGGTGGCGACGCCGGTTCGGCGTCGTCGAGCAGATCGTCACCGACGAGCCGGTCGTGCACGTCACGTTCCACGAGGCGCAGGCGTTCGCGCGCTGGGCCGGCAAGCGCCTGCCCACCGAGGCCGAATGGGAGAAGGCGGCCCGGTTCGACCCGGCCACCGGCCGCTCCCGGCGCTATCCCTGGGGCGACGACGAGCCCACCGCGGCGCATGCCAACCTCGACCAGCGACATCTGCAGCCGGCCCCGGTCGGCGCCTACCCGCGCGGTGCGTCCGCGCTCGGGGTGCACCAGATGATCGGCGACGTGTGGGAGTGGTGCGACTCGGGCTGGCACCCGTACCCGGGCTTCGAGATGTTCCCGTACCCGGAGTACTCCCAGGTGTTCTTCGGCGGTGACTACGCGGTGCTGCGCGGCGGGTCGTTCGGCACCGACGCGTCGGCGATCCGTTCCACGTTCCGCAACTGGGACCACCCGGTCCGCCGGCAGATCTTCTCCGGCATCCGGCTGGCCCGCGACGCCCGTCCGTCCGAGCGGCAGCGGGCGTAACCGCGCGGTGTGCCGACATCTCGCGTATCTGGGACCGCCCCGCACCCTGGCGTCGGTGCTGCTCGAACCGGCCCACGGGCTGCTCGAGCAGTCCTACGCGCCCGCGGACATGCGCGGCGGCGGGACGATCAACGCCGACGGGTTCGGCGCGGGCTGGTACCCGCCCGGAACGCCGCCCGGCCCGTCCGGTGGCACCTCCGGCAACGGGGCGGTGCCGGTAGACGCGACCGGCGGCGCACCCGGCGCGATCGATCCCGATGCGCCGCCGCGCGCGGTGCGGGAGGGAACGCACAGCCGGGTCACCCCGCTGCGGATCCGCAGTGACCAGCCGATCTGGTCGGACACGTCGTTCGCGGCGGTGGCCGCGAGCACGCTCGCGACCGGCGTGCTGGGCGCGATCCGATCGGCCAGCCCGGGCATGCCGGTGGTATCCACGGCGGCGGCGCCGTTCGCCGAGGACCGCTGGCTGTTCAGCCTCAACGGCATGGTGCGCGACTGGCCGGGCTCGCTGGTCACGATGGCCGCGGCGCTGCCGACCGTCGACCTGATCACGCTCGACGCGCCGACCGACGCCGCGGTGCTCTGGGCGCTGGTCCGCGCCCGGTTGCGCGCGGGCGACGACCCGGCCGCGGCGCTGGCCGACACCGTGCTCGCCGCGGAGTCGGCCGCACCGGGCTCCCGGCTGAACCTGCTGCTCACCGACGGCACGACGATCTGGGGAACGGCATGGCGGCACGCGCTGGCCGTGCACACCGACGGCCACTCGGTGACGGTCGCGTCCGAGCCGAGCGACCCGCTCCCCTCCTGGGTTCAGGTGCCCGACCGGCACCTGGTGGTGGCCCGTCCGGGTCACCACGATCTGCACCCGCTCGCCGAGCACGATCGCGCGACCGCGCGGTGACTCCTCGCGAGCACGGGTGTGACCGACAGGGAGCACGATGTACACCGAGTGGAGCGCAGGCGGAACGAGCGTCGGTACCGGACTCATCCGGCTCGACGTCCACCTCACCGAGGCCGCCGCCGACACCGCACTGCGGGCCGACGCGGCCGCCGGACTGACCGCCCGTCCCAAGGAACTGCCGCCGAAGTGGTTCTACGACGCCCGCGGCTCCGAGCTGTTCGAGAAGATCACCGATCTTCCCGAGTACTACCCGTTCCGCACCGAGCGGTCGCTGCTGGCCGACTCGGTGGCCGAGATCGCGCGCGCCTCCGGCGCGGAGACGGTGGTCGAGCTCGGGTCGGGCTCCTCGACCAAGACCCGCCTGCTGCTCGACGCGTTCCGCGAGGCCGGGACGCTGGGCCGCTACGTACCCCAGGACGTCAGCGAGTCCGCCCTGCGCGGCGCGATCGACGAGCTGGCGGACCGCTACCCGGGCCTGGCGGTGCACGGTGTCGTCGGTGACTTCACCAAGGACCTGGGCCGCCTGCCCGCTGCCGCGCCCGGCGGCAAGCGCATGATCGCCTTCCTGGGCGGCACGATCGGCAACCTGCTGCCCGCGCAGCGGCACGCGTTCCTGACCCACGTGCGGTCGGTGCTGGAGCCGGGGGAGCAGCTGCTGCTCGGGACCGGCCTGGTCACCGACCCGGCCGTGATCGTCCCGGCCTACGACGACGCGGACGGGGTCACCGCGGAGTTCAACCGCAACGTGCTCTACGTGCTCAACCGGGAGCTGGGCGCGACGTTCGACGTCGAGGCGTTCACCCACGTCGCCGTCTGGGACGCGGAGAACGAGTGGCTGGAGATGCGGCTGCGCGCCGGCCGGGACATGCACGTGCGGGTCGAGGATCTCGACCTGGACGTGACGTTCTCCGCCGGTGAGGAGATGCGGACCGAGGTCTCGGCGAAGTTCCGGCCCTCGAACATCGACGCGATGGTCGTCGCCGCCGGCTTCGAACCGACCCGTCGCTGGACCGACCCCGACGAGCGGTTCGCGCTCAGCCTGGTGACCGCCGCGTAGCTGTGGAGCGTCGGTCGAACAGCATGAACGCCGACGCGATCTTGCCGCACAGTGAACGTTGCGTATCGATCTGGCGAACGCTACCGTAAGAAACGGTCCGTTTCGATCGGTCGGTGATGGTGATGTCCCCACGGTCGGCCGAGCGCGCGCAGGTACTTCGGGTGCTGCCCGGCCTGATGGTCGTCATGCTGCTCGGCGCTCTCGACCAGACGATCATGGCGCCGGCGCTGCCCGCCGTCGCGGGAGACCTCGGCGGGCTGGACGAGATGCCGGTCGTGCTGACGGCGTACCTCGTCGCGGCGACCGTGGTGATGCCGGTGTTCGGCAGGCTCGGCGACCGGTTCGGCCGCAAGCCGGTGCTGCTCGGAGCGATCGGGCTGTTCATGGTCGGCGCGGTCGCCAGCGGGCTGGCCGGCTCGATCCCGGCGCTTGTCGTGGCCAGGGTGGTGCAGGGCGCAGGCGGCGGTGGGCTGATGATCGGGGCGCAGGCGGTGCTGGGTGAGGTGGTCAGTCCTCGCGAACGGGGCCGCTACCTGGGGCTGCTCGGTGTGGTGTACGTGCTCGCCGCGGTCGGCGGGCCGATCGTCGGCGGGCTCTTCATCGACCACCTCAGCTGGCGGTGGATCTTCGCGATCTACCCGCCGCTCGGCGTGCTCGCGATGGTCGCGGTCGTGCGCACGCTGCGGCTGCCCGTGCCGCGGGACCGGCCGTCCGTCGACTACGCCGGCGCCACGTTCCTGGCTACCGTGGTGGTGGCGGTGATCCTGCTCGCCGGCACGTTGGGCCGGCCGGGCGGACCGGCGTGGCTGGTGCCGGTGCTGGCCGTGGTGGCTCTCGCGGCCTTTGCTGGATGGTTGGTCACCGCGCGGCGGGCCGCCGATCCGGTGCTGCCGCTGCGGCTGTTCACCGTCCGCTCGTTCGCCATCCCGACCGCGATCAGCTTCCTCATCGGCCTCGCCCTGTTCGGCACCGTCAGCTACCTGCCCGCGTACCTGCAGATCGCGATGGGCACCTCCGCGACCCAGGCCGGGCTGGCGCTCACCTGCCTCATGGGCGGTGTGATCACCACGATGACGGTGTCCGGGCGGCTGATCAGCCGCACCGGCCGCTACCGCCGATACCCGGTGATCGGCACCGCCATGGCCGCGGCCGGGATGGCGCTGCTGGCTCTCGTGAATGCCGCGACCCCGGTCCCGTTGGTGCTGGCGATTCTGCTGCTGATCGGGTTGGGCATCGGACTCACGATGCAGGTCATGATGCTGGTCGCGCAGAACGGGGTGGACCATCGCGACCTCGGCGCCGCCACGTCCACGGTGACCTTCCTGCGCCAGATCGGCGCCTCTGTCGGTGTCGCGGTGGTCGGCGCGCTGATCACCGCCCGGTTCACCGAACGGCTGCCCGACGGCCTCGCCGGGCTGCTGCCCGGCAGCACGGACGCGCTGTCCCCCGACGCTCTGGCGGCGTTGCCGCCCGACCTGCGCGCGACGGTCGCCACCGCGTTCGGCCAGGCGGCGCCACCGGTGTTCGGCATGGTCGCGCCGCTGCTCGTCGTCGCGTTTCTCCTGGCAGTGGCACTGCCGGCCCAGCCGCTGCGCGACACCGCCCACGTCGGTACCGCCGACGTCGGCAGCGCCGACGTCAACAAGGGGGACGCGCCATGACCAGGTCGCACCACCAGCTCGTCCTGCCCCTCGCAGCGCTGGGCCGCGACGATCTCGCGGTTGCCGGCGGCAAGGGCGCCAACCTCGGTGAACTGGTCCGCGCCGGCCTGCCCGTACCCGACGCGGTGGTCGTGTCCACCGACGCGTACGCCGCCGTCGTCCAGGGTGCCGGGTTGGCCGCGACGATCGAGGCCGGTCTGCTCGCCGCCGACGGCGGCGCCGGCATCCGCGCGGCGTTCGCAGCGGTCACCGTGCCGGACGGGTTGCGCGCGAAGATCCTCGCGGCGTACGCGGAGCTCGGCGGCGGGCCCGTCGCCGTGCGGTCCAGCGCCACCGCGGAGGACCTGCCGGGCGCCGCGTTCGCCGGACAGCAGGACACGTATCTCAACATCGTCGGCGATGTTGCGCTCGTCGACGCGGTGCGCCGGTGCTGGGGCTCGCTGTGGACCGAGCGCGCCATCGCCTACCGCGACCGACGCGACGTCGACCAGGCCACGGTCCGGATCGCCGTCGTCGTGCAGCGGATGGTGCCCGCCGAGCACGCCGGGGTGATGTTCACCGTGAACCCGGTGACCGGCGCGCGCGACGAGATCGTGATCGACGCCAGCAGCGGGCTGGGCGAGGCCGTCGTGTCCGGGCTGGTCACCCCTGACCACTACGTCCTCGACGCGAGCGGGTCCGTGGTGCAGCGCACCCCCGGACGGCGCGAGGTCGTCATCCGCGGCATCGACGGAGGCGGCGTTGCGCACACGGGGGACGAGCCGGTCGATCCGCTTCCCGACACCGTGCTGGTCGAGCTCGCCGAGCTGGGCCGGGCCGTCACCGCGCACTTCGGACGCCCTCAGGACATCGAGTGGGCCCGCGCCGACGGGCGGGTATGGCTGGTGCAGGCCCGCCCGATGACCGCGCTGCCGCCGGCCCCGCAGCGTCTGAACCCGATCCAGCGCCGCATAGGCCGGCAACATCTCGACTACTTCCACACCCGTCCCTACCCGATGGACATGAGCGCCTGGATCCTGCCGGGCATCGGCCGGATGGTGGAACGGATGCTGGGCGAGATCGTCGGGCTGCGGGTACGGATCTCCGACGTGCTCCCCGAGATCGACGGGGTGGTCGACCGGTACGTGCCGCCGCTGCCAAGCCCGACCCGCGCGATGCTTGCGGCGCCCGCCCGGGCGGCCCACCGGATCCGCCGCTTCACCCCCGCCGACTGGGAGCGCGACCCGCGCTTCATCCGGTTCCGCCGGCAGGTGCGCGAGCTCGACGCGACGGACCTGGCCGCGCTGGGCTGGTCGGATCTGATCGGCGTCGCCCGGCACGCCCTCGCCGTGATGGACCTGATCGGCGACCTGCGGGTGGACTACCTGCCACGCACCGCTTTCGACCTGGTCCGGCTGCATGCCATGGCGAGGGTGCTGCGGCTGCGCGACCTGACGCTCGGCACGCGCACCCGCACCGAGGACGCCAATCGCGGACTCGAGCACCTGGCAGCACTGGTTCGCGGCGATCCCGAGCTGAGCGCTGCGTTCGCCGAGCGCGACGGGGCGGCCCTGCTCGACCGGGTTGACGGGGACGGAAGGGCCGACGGCGGAGGCCCGGGGCGGGTGAGGCAGCACGCGAGGTTCGTCGCAGCCCTGCGGGAGTTCCTCGCCGAGTACGGCCACCGCGAGACCACCAGCCCGCTGCTGATGTCCGCGCCGACCTGGGGCGACGCGCCGGACACGGGGCTCGCGCGGGTGGCGGTGCTGGCCGGCGGCCCGCCGCGCCCGCCCGCCCCCGATCTCGCCGCCGCGGCCGACGAGCGGCTGGCCGCCCATCCGATCGTCCGCAGGCTGGGCGCCGCCGCGGCCGCGGGCCGGGTCGTCGCGGTCGCCCGGGCGGGCATCGCCTTCCGCGAGGACACGCACTTCCACGCCACGGCTGTCATGCCGGTGCTGCGCCGGGTGGCGCTGGAGGCAGGGGAGCGGCTGGCGGCGGCCGGGGTGCTCCCCGTCCCCGACGACGCGTTCCACCTGCGGCTGGAGGAACTGGAGTCGGCCGCTGACCCCGCCGGTATCGGGCCGGGTGACGCCGAGCGGCTGCGCTCGATGGTGCGAGCCCGCTCGGCCCGCCGCGACGAGCTGGCCGGCGTGCCGATGATCAATACCGCTGACCTGTTCCCGCCACCGCCCGCCGGTTCCGACGCGCTGGTCCGCGGCGTCCCGGCGAGCGCCGGCCGGGTGACCGGGCCGGTACGGGTGGTCGGCGGCCCCGAGTCGTTCGGCACGCTGCGCGACGGTGAGGTGCTCGTCTGTCCCTACACCAACCCCGCGTGGACGCCGCTGTTCCAGCGCGCCGGGGCAGTCGTCGTGGACTCCGGCGGCGTAGGGTCGCACGCGGCCATCGTCGCCCGCGAGTACGGCATCCCGGCCGTCATGGGCACCGGGACGGGGACCGCGGTCCTCTCCGACGGCCTGCTTGTCACCGTCGACGGGAACGCGGGGCTCGTGCTCGATGGCTGACACGGTTCGCACGCGCTCGCGCCGGCGCACCGGCCGCGCCCTCGTCGAGGCCATCCTGGAGGCGACGATCGCCGAGGTCGACGAGGTGGGCTACGCCGATCTGAGCATGGAACGAGTGGCCGAACGAGCCCAGGCCGGCAAGGCGTCGCTGTATCGCCGCTGGCCGGGCAAGGTCGCGCTGGTCGTGGACGCTGCCTACCATGTGCTGCCCGACCCGGCCGGGCTCGCCGACACCGGGACGGTGCGCGGTGACCTGCTCGCGGTGCTGCGTCAGGTCGGTGACCAGGTTGCAGGGCCGGCCGGGCGGGCAGTTCGCGGGGTGCTCGGCGACGTGCTGCGCGATCCCGCGCGCGCCGAGGAGTTCCGCGCCCGGACCAGGGGCAGCAGCGCCGCGATGATCGAAACGGTCCTGCGGCGGGCGCACTCGCGCGGCGAACTCGACGCGGACGCCATCACGCAGCGCCAGCGCGAGGCCGGGCCCGCGCTCCTTCGGCTGCACTTCCTGACCCATGACGCCCCGGTGGCCGACGACGTCATCGTCGAGATCGTCGACGAGGTCGTCCTGCCCCTGCTCCGGCACGGTGCCGGCCCACG
>JAKDNL010000583.1 GCA_030451825.1 Pseudonocardia sp.
GTCAAGGGCTTACTACTCACGTAAGGAGTGGGGAGGTCGCCACTTTCTTCCACAGTGCACTGACCTGCGGATGCGGTGCCCGGCTCCTCGTCGTGCTGCGCACCGTCGAGGCGGGGGAGCGGGGTGTGGGTCACGAGGGCGTAGGTGGGAGTGCGCCCGGTGTCGGTGCCGAGGAACTCGGCGCTAGCACCAGCCTCGACGACGACGAGTAGGCCGATCTCGCGGGCCCAGGCCAGTACGCGGGACACGGTGCGCGCGGCGCGGGCTCCGGCCGCTGCGAGGTGTGCGGCGGTCAGGCCGGTGATCAGGCCGGTCTCCCAGTCCATGTGGCAGACCAGGCGGCGCAGGATCGCTGACCAGCTGCGGCGCTTGTCGACGCGCCAGTCCTCGTCGTCGACCAGTCGCGCGAGGTGCTCGAGGGCTTCGGGCTGGGAGGTCAGCACCCGGTAGGAGTGGTCGATGAAGTTCCGCCATCCCGGGTGCGGTGCGAAACCGTGCCGGTGCCGGGCACGGGCACGGGCGATCCCGCGGGCACGCACCCGCGCCCCCGGTGCCAGCGCCCGGCGCCCCCGACCGGGACCGCTACCCGGCGTGAGCGTGGTCCCACGTGCAGCACAACCCCGTGGGGTCCGGCGGGACGCGGAGGCGGCGCGGATACCAAACGATCCGACGGGCTGGGCACCGAGGGGGAGCCGGTGGAGCAGGCAAAGCTGGGAAGGGCCGGAAGCCAGAGTGAACGCGCCGTGCTCGTAGCAGTACACGCAGAATCCGGTACCCGCCGCTGGCGAGCGATCCGAATCTGGGCACGACGAACTCGCCCCGTGTCTGTGGTGGTCGGCTTCCGGCCCAGGATGTATCCTGGGCATGCGAAAGCGCCCCTTCTTGGACGGTTGGGGATCGGCCCCGGTTCGCCGGGGCTACGGCGTCACCTCGGGTGCAGGTCCGAGTGACGCGAGAACGAACCGAGGCGGCCCCCTGGCCGGGGGGCCGCCTCGTTCTCGTTTATGAGGCCTTCGTCAGCGGCAGCTCCTCCTGCTCGTCGACGTTGCGCGGCGCAGGCAGCTCATTCCGCCGCTGCAGACCGATCCGGATGAGTGCAGCGAGTGTGTCGGAGTAGCTCCAGTCGAGGTCGATGGCGAGCTGGCGAACAGCTGCGCCGTCGTCGATCGGCAGGCGCGTCACCATCATGTCGCGGGCCCCCTTGGATGGGCGGCCTCCGGATGATCCCCGCTTCGGCATGCGCGGGATCTTGCCAGATGTTTCTGATTCACCGCACCCGACGCGCCGTGAGGATCACTCGTGTGTGTGGTGGATCAGGGGATAGCTCGGGCGGTACGGGTCCGGTCAGGCGTCGCCCTGGCGGCGTACCCAATGGGCGAGCAGCGGGCCGGGGACATCGGCGTGGACAATCGGCACCCCGTCGAGCTCGTCCAGCCCCGGGAGAAGGTCCAGGGGCAGCACCCAGGTGACGTCGTCGGCGAGGTCGTGGCGCTTCAGTCGGGAGAGGACCGGGCGGCCGGCGCATAGCGAGCGGGCGACGACCTGGTGGTCGGCTTGCATGCTCATGGGGACAGTGTGCGCTCGAACACCCGCTGCTCCTCGGCGACGCGCGGGGACAATTGCCCGCCCGGCTGGCCGGGATCTGCCACCGGACAGGTCGGATCGCACAGGGTGTCGGTGCAGGTCACCGCGTGATACCGCCGCTGCATCCAGCTCACACACGCGAGGGTGCCACCACTCACCGACAACTACCGTAGGTCCTGCGTCTCGGCCCAGGTGGCAAGCCCGCGGAGGTGATGCGCCAGCCCGCGCACGTAGTCCCGTAGATCGTTCTCGTCGAGTTCGTCGACGGCGCCGTCGAGGCCGTCGGCCATCATCCGATAGCCGGTAACCAGGGTGAACGCGCCGGGAAGGACGTCCGGAACTTCCGTGTTGTGGCCCGCGCTGGAGTCATGCGGGCTCGCGGAGCGGACCCGTTCGGTGAGGATCTGGCGGGCCACGATGAGCCACACCGAGCGATACCCGACGGGCTCTGGCCCGGTCTGGTCCCAGCCGATCGCCCGCCCGGCCCGGTCGGAGGCCTGGGCGTACAGCTCACTGACGAAGGCCCGCCCGCCCGCAGCGAGGGCCTCGCCGATGATCGCGTCCTGGTCGTCCGCCTCGTAGCTCACGGCAGGTGAAGCTACGGCGTCGCCGGCAGCGCCGGCGGGGTTTGAGGCAACCAGTACGACGGCGCCCGCGGTGCAGCCACCGACGGTGGCCGGCCCCGGCCGTGAGCTACGAGCGGCGACTGCGGCGATTACCTACCGAGCGAGGGAGGTGGGGCGCCAGCACCGCACAGACCGGCGCTGCGGGCCGGTGTGCCGCCCGGTGTCCCTAGCATCCATCTGTCAGTAGCATTCAAGCGTGTAATCGCTCCTGACAGTAGAGATCGAGTATCTCAACCGAGGCTGGGGGAACGGAAGTCGAGCACGATGCGGGGATCGTGAGCGCCAGGCCCGTCGGGCAGCGTCACCCGGGCGTCACCGGCCTCGAAGCCCGAGGTAGACCGCGCGGCTGACCATCCCGGCCGACTGTTCCGACGCGTGGACCATCCTCTCGACGAGTTGGGCAACCCCGGCGGCGGACTCCACGACCTCACCGTGATCCTCGACGAGGACCTCGACGCCGGTCTGCTCGACGAGATCGTGTGCCGCGATCCGGACGCCGACATCGTCTACATTTGACCGGCTCGTCAGCCCGACGGCTCCCGCCGACATGAAGCAGGTGAGGGCAGTGACTGGCCCGTGTTCGGTGTCGGCGACCCGCGCTACGGTCTGTCGCGTGTCTCAGACCGAGCCGGAGATCACCGCGCGACTCGTGCGCGAGCTGCTGCAGGATCAGCACCCGGACCTGGCAGGTCTGCCCCTCGGTGAGGTCGAGGGCGGCTGGGGCAACCAGATGTGGCGCCTCGGGGACGAACTCGCGGTGCGGATCCAACGCATGGACACCACCCCGGAGCCGCAGCTCAAGGAACGGCGATGGCTACCGCAACTCGCCCCGCAGCTGCCGTTACCGATACCCGTCCCGGTCCGCACCGGCACACCCTGCGATCGCTTCGGCAAGCTCTGGACCGTCATGACCTGGGTGCCAGGCTGCCCGCTGGACCAGGGTGAGATCGCCCGGTCTGAGCACGCGGCTGACACCCTCGCCGCGTTCCTCCAGGCTCTGCACGTTCCAGCACCGGCCGACGCACCCGATGACGACCTGGGCATCGGTGCTCACCCCCGCGACAACACCGGCGGCTTCGAGCACTTCCTGGGCTCGATCGACACAGCCGCGTTCGGTGTCGACACCGCCAGAGCTCGCACGGTTTGGGAGGACGCCGTCGCCGCGCCCGCATGGGCCCGGCCGCCGGTGTGGGTGCACGGCGACCTGCACCCGGCGAACGTCGTCACCGCGGACGGGACGCTGACCGGTGTGGTCGATTTCGGAGCCCTGTTCGCCGGCGACCCCGCGGTGGATCTCGCGGCCGCCTGGGTGTTGCTCCCAGCAGGCGTGGCCGAGCGCTTCTTCTCCGCCCACGGAGAGGTCGACGAGACCACGGTTCGGCGTGCTCGGGGGCTGGCGCTGCTCAAGAGCCTGTTCCTGATGCTGATGGGCCAGAACGGCGACCGCGGCCTACCCGGCGGCAAGCCGGCCTGGGGGCCAGCCGGACGAGCGGCGCTGGACCGGGTCCTGAACCATGAGTGACCCGGCGAATACCGCAGGTCTCGAATATCGCACCTGTGCCAGTCCACGGAGACACCACGGCTCTCCCCGCGCATGAAGAGCTCACGCTGATAAAGCAGTGAAGAGAGAGGGTCGCTGCGATACCCGCCCTATACGAGAGCGTCCTGCGAATACGCGGCGCCCTTGACGATGACCTGATGCGGGCGGTGTAGCGCATCGAGGTCATCAAGCGGGTTGCCGGCCACCACGAGCAAGTCGGCTGCTAGGCCTGAGCAGAGCTCTCCTGTCTCATGACTGAGCCCCAGACTCCGCGCAGCCCCTCTCGTGACCATGTCGATGATCTTACCGCGGGTAAAGCCCAGCTCCTCGTAGAGT
>JAKDNL010000584.1 GCA_030451825.1 Pseudonocardia sp.
CGGTGTCGCCGGTCTTGAGCTGGCTCGGCGGGACGAAGCCGAGCCCGAACGAGACCACGCACCCGAGAAGGCCGATGCCGCCGACGACCCAGACGCCGGGCAGACCGCCGGGGATCCGGTAGGGCCGCGGCGTGGTGGGACGGGTGTAGCGCAGCCGGATCACCGCGGCGAACATCAGCCCGTACATGATGATCACGATCTGGGCGGTGACGGCGGAGAGCATCCAGTACGACGTGCTGACGCTGGGCACGAGCAGGAACAGCAACGCGAACACGGTGCCGCCGATGCCCTGGATGACCAGCAGCCCGACCGGCACGTCGCGGGCGTTGACCCGGCCCAGCCGCGCCGGCGCCACCCCGTCGGCGGCGACCGCGGCGACGCCCTTGGCCGGCCCGAGGATCCACGGGGCCAGGTGGGCGACCCCGCCGAACGCGACGACCAGCGCCAGCGGCGCGAGCAGCCACCCCGCGCCGAGCTTGTCCAGCACGCTGGAGAACAGCTCCATCACCCCGGACACCAGGCTGATCTCCTGCTGGGGCACGACGAACGCCAGGAACAGCGAGCCGAGCACGGAGAACGCGATGACGATCCCGACGCACAGCGCGATCGCCCGCGGCACGACGCGGCCGGGGTCGCGGGTGTCGCGGGCGTGGAACCCGGCCATCTCCATGCCGGTGAACAGCAGCACGATGCCGCCGAGGAACGCCAGGTTGTTCAGCTCGATGTCGGGCACCAGCGCCCCGGGCGAGAACGGGATCTGCGACGGGTTGCCCTGCAACAGGAACGCCGCGCCGAGCACGACGACCAGCACCGCCGGCAGGATCGACCCGGCCACCGTGCCGATCGACCCGATCCGGGCCGACGCGCGCACCCCGCGCAGGCTGGCCAGCGTCGTGAGCCAGAAGAACGTCAGCATCACGACCACGAGGTAGATCTTGTTCGTGGCCAGCGCCGGGTTGATGGCATACGCCAGGCTCGCCGCCATGAACGACAGCACGGTGGGGAACCAGGCGACGTTCTCCGAGTAGTCGCACCACACGGCCAGGAACCCGGCGCGCTCGCCGAACGCCTCCTTCACCCAGGCGTAGACGCCGCCGTCGCGCGGCCACGCGGTGCCCAGCTCGGCCGCGGCCATCGCGATCGGGACCAGGAACACCAGGATCGACAGCGCGAACAGGGCCAGCATCGACCAGCCGTACTCGGCCATCACCGGCAGGTTCCGGGCGCTGACGATGGCCGCCACGTTGATCATCGCCAGCGCCAGGACGCCGAGCTTGACCCCGCCCCGCACCGAACCTCCGCTCACCGTGCACCCGCCGCGGTCAGGGCGTCGCCGGCCCGCTCGACGGTCGGTGTGTCGCCGCGCAGCAGCAGCGACAGCTCGCCGAAGGTGTAGGAGACCCCGGATCCGCGGGGCCGGAGGAGGACCTCGTGCGCCCGGACGGCGGCGTCGCGGTCGTCGACATCGTCGAAGCGGTCGACGAGCACCTGCGCCCGGTCGCCTGTCCGGTCGCTCGCGGCGCAGTCGGAGGCGATGGTCAGGGTGCGGCTGGCCACGGCCTGGTTCGCGTACGGGTCGGGGGCGTCGGCGACGGCACAGACCGCGATCCCGCCGGCGGCCAGTGCCGCGTCGACGTCGGAGAACGGGCGCGGTGCGAACTCCGCCCGCTCCCGGGCGGCCCAGGCCGTGACGAGCAGCAGCACCAGCGCGAGCGCGCCGACGATCACCGCCGCGGCGGTGCCCGTGCGCATTCCGGGCCCCGTCCGCATTCCGGGGCCGGTCACGACGGCGGTGTCGAGGTCGGCGCCGACGGGGAACGCGTTCCTCCGACGGCGGCCGGCACGAGCAGCGACCCGATCCCCGGCAGTGCCAGGAAGCCCTCGGCCCCGGCGTAGCAGAGCCCCACCCGTGGCAGGTCGGCCGGATGCCGGTAGGCCAGCACCCGGGGCAACCACTGCGGGTCGAACTTGGCGTTGAAGTCGTGCAGCGAGCGGACCTGGAAGAACGGGTTGAGCACGCCCACCGCCCAGCGGGCCGCCCGTTGCGACGCCGTGAACGGCACGTCCTCGGCGAAGAGCCGCCCCCACATCGCGAAGTTCATCGACAGCCGCGACACCCCGCGCTCGCCGAGTGCCACCGCGGAGCGCGCGATCAGGAACTCGGTCATCCCGTTCGGGGCGCCGGGGTCGTGGCGCATCAGGTCCAGCGTGTAGCCGAACGTGGTGCCGGTCGCGGGCCCGCCGTAGGCCGGGACCAGGCGCAGGAACCCGCCCGGCGTGCCGTTCCCGTCGAGCGCGACGCAGAGCAGGAACTCCGGGTTCGTCCCGGCGCCGGCGATGTCCTGCGACAGCGACATCGTGAACCCGCGCTCGGGCGCCTTGCCGCGCCATTTCTCGCTGATCGCGTTGAGCCCGTCGACGAGCTTCGGCGACGCGTTCGCCTCGGTCACCAGCTGGAAGCGGTAGTCGCGCTCCACCCGGCGCACGGCCGCGCGCAGGCTCTTGCGCGCGCGCCCGTCCAGGGAGAACGACGTGCAGTCCAGGATCGCCTCGTCGCCGAGGTAGAACGTGCGGAACCCGCGCTCGGCGAGCAGGTCGGCGTCGTCGCCGCGCACGGCCAGGAACGCCGGGGTCCACGCCCGTTCCCGGCACATGCCCAGGAACTCGTCCACCACCAGCGGCTGCGAGGCCGGGTCGCCGATCGGGTCGCCGGAGGCCAGCGCGTACCCGCCGAGGTAGGTGTAGGCGATCATCGCCCGGCCGTCGGAGCAGAAGAAGAAGCTCTTGTCGTCGCGCAGCGCGAACGCGGCCAGGGTGTCCCAGCCGTAGGTGTGCACGATCGCCTCGGCGCGCGCCCAGTCGTCGGCGGTGTGCGGGTCGCGCCGGGTGAGCGGGCGGAACAGCAGGACCAGGAACAGCAGGAGCCCGACGATGCCGAGCCCGAGCAGCGCGGCCGGGAACAGCGTCGCGAACATCGGTCGCGCGAACGCGTACGGCCCGTCCACGCCGACCAGCCCGGCGCCGATCTGCACCAGCCCGCCCGCGAACGTCAGGTCCGGGGTGATCCGGCCCGCCTGCAGCGCAAGGCTCACGAAGCCGAACGCGACGACGGCGCCCAGGTAGAGCGGAACGAACCGGACCAGCCGCAGCAGCGACGGCGGGTCGGCCGGCGCGCGGAAGTCCCGCCGGAAGTAGACCAGCAGCGCTGCCATCACCACGCAGATCGCCATCCCGACCTGGTGCGGGCCCTTCACCACGTGCGCCAGCAGCCCGACCCCGAACAGAACCACCGCCACCTGCCAGGCGATCCGCTTGCGTTTGGCCAGCTGGTCGGCGAGCAGCAGCAGGACCGCGCCGATCACCACCGAGAGCACGTGCCCGGTGACCACGAACCACGGCGGCACCAGGTCGAGGTTCACCCGTGCGCCGAGACGCTCGTGCACCAGCGGGAGGTGTGCGAGCAGGTGCACCACCCCGGCCACCGCGGTCAGCCAGGCGATCACCGTCGGGACCCGGCGGCGCAGCCCCGCCGGAGCGGGTATCCCCCCGACCGGCGCGGCGACCGGCGGCCCCGCCGGTGCCCCGATCGGCGGCGGCGGGGCCAGCGACTGCTCCGGCACCGGGGCGGGTGGCCGGACCGGGCGGTGCGCCCCGCCGGGCCCGCCGTCGGTCGGCGTGAACTCCGGGCGCAGGGTCGGGAAGAGGATCACCTCCCGGATCGAGGTGGCGCCGGAGAGCAGCATCACCAGGCGGTCGATCCCGATACCGAGCCCGCCGGTCGGCGGCATCCCGTACTCCAGCGCGCGCACGTAGTCGAGGTCGACGTCGCCGGCCTCCGGATCGCCGTCCCGCTTGGCCTTGGCCTCGTCTCCGAAGGCCGTCATCTGCTCGACCGGGTCGTTCTGCTCGGAGTAGGCGTTGCACAACTCGAACCCGGCGACGATCAGCTCGAACCGCTCGCTGTAGGCCGGGTCGTCGCGGTGCGCGCGCGCCAGCGGGGACACCTCGCGCGGGTAGTCGATGCAGAACACCGGGCCGACGACGTCGTGCTGCACCTTCTCGTCGTAGACCTCCTTCATCAG
>JAKDNL010000585.1 GCA_030451825.1 Pseudonocardia sp.
CGCAATGCAGCCAAATCCGGCCCGAACTGATCAACGCCGACCTCGGCGCCGTCGGCGGCGGCGCGGTCGAGCGCGGTGAGGACGCGCTGTCGCCGCCGCCTGCTGTCGGCCTGCCGGCCGTCGCGCATCGCGCCGGTCTTCGCGCAGGCCTCGGCCGGTGTCGTGGTGGGGGTCATGCGCTGACCTCCGTTCCGGCCGCGGAGCCTGGGATGGGCGTGCGGGTGGCGAGGGTGGGCATGCCGAGGGTGACGGTGTGCGCGGCGCGGTGGCGGCGTACCGCGGCGATGGCGTCGTCGATCTGGGTCCGTTCGGTCGGGTCGAGTTCGGCCACGTCGTCCTTGATCCGGGTGATCAGCTGTCTGATGCGGGTGATCTCCTCGGTGGAGGGGGTGGCGTCGGCGCGGGCCCAGTCGTCGACACCGTCGGCGGCGGCGAGTCGTTCCCGGGTGCGCAGCAGGTCGTCGAGGTAGGCCTGCAGGTCGGGTAGGTAGGAGACGTCGGTGCGGAAGTGGTCGCATCCGGCGCAGCGGAACCGGATCGGGCAGGCGCCGCCGCCGGCTTGGACGTTGGAGGGTTCGGTGCAGCGACCGTAGGGGACGGCGATCTCCCCGATCGCGGAGCGGGCGTGTTCGGAGTCGAGCAGGGTCTGGGCGTCGCGCCAGATCCGGTTGCCGTGCCGGTCGAAACTGCGCTCGGTGACGGTGTCGACGGCGGCCCGGCGACGGTGTTGTCCGACCCGGTAGTAGCGGCGTGTGACGTTGAGATTGCGGTGGTCAAGTAGTTCGGCCAGGACGTCGATGCCGACACCGGCGTCGGCGTGGCGTTGGGCGTAGGAGTGCCGGTAGGCGTAGAGCACGGCGCGGGCCTTGTCGAACTCGGCGCCGTCATTGGTGCGCAGCACCGGGAGGGCATCGATCCATTCGCGGTGGCGTTGTTCGAGGCTGCCGACGGTGATGGTGCGTGCGCCGTCGGGGTTGCGCCAGCGGGAGGGCAGCAGCTTGAGTGTGCCGATCGCGGTGTCGGGATAGCGGTGCCGGACCCGCTGTTGCTGCGCGGTGATCGCCTCGGCGGTCTTGGCGCTGATGGGCAGGCGGCGGGCGAGCCGGTTGGCCTTGTGGTTGTCATAGACCAGCACGGCGGCCCCGTCGGTGTCGCGGGCCAGGCAGTCGTAGCCCAGCGCGCAGATCTCCTCGGGGCGCCGCCCGGTGTCCATGGCGATCTCGACCGCGGTGCGGACCTGGGGCGAGCTGATCTGGGCGAGGTGCTCGCCGAGTTGACGCAGGATCTGCGGTGGCAGATCACGGCCCGGTTCACCCTGCTCGGGCCGGGCGGGGATGTCGTCGCGGCGCAGGGCGAACCCGTCGCTGAGCCCGGCGGCCGGTGCGCCGGGCACGGTCAGCCCCAACGAGCGCAGCGGGGTGAGGACCGCGCGGACCTCGGTGCAGGTCACATGCCGGATCAGGGTGCTGATCTGCTGGTTCGTTTCCAGATAGGACAGCCGGGCCAGGAAGGCCTCGATGTCCGCGCGCCCCAGCGCTGCCGGATCGGCGCCCCGATCGGGTCGGCTACGCAGCGACTCGGACAGCAGGGCCAGGCTGCTGATGTGGTGGCGGGTCTTGTCGCCGCCGTAGGCGCCGCGCCGTCGAGGCAGATCATGACTGGCCCAGGCCTTGGCGGTGGCCCGCAGCCAGTCCTGGGTGATCGCGACGAACGACATGTTTCCCCGATGCCCGAACACCGTCATGTCCCACTCGTCCTTGCCGATCTCGTCCTCGGGGTCGAGCAGCCCGCGCCGCGCGTGCTTGATCAGGGCGTTGATCGCGCCGCGGCGTTCGGTGTCGCCCGGGACCACGGTGCCGGCGATCGTGCTCACCTGCTGGCGGCGCAGCTCGGCGCAGATCCAGCGCAGCACCGGATCACGGGCCCGGATGCCTTCACCGGCGCGTTGCTGGATTCCGTAGAGCACCTGCACCACAACC
Organism: Pseudonocardia sp.; assembly: GCA_030451825.1. Taxonomy (GTDB): domain Bacteria; phylum Actinomycetota; class Actinomycetes; order Mycobacteriales; family Pseudonocardiaceae; genus Pseudonocardia. The sequence goes on from JAKDNL010000585.1 coordinate 1,980, forward strand.
AGCACGGGCAGGGCGGCCAACACGGCGTGCCCGGCGCGGGTGACCGGCGCCTCGGTGGCGCGCCAGCGCCCCTCGTCGTCCACGCCGCCGGGGCCGCGTCGGGCCCGCCGCAGCCGGCTCAGGTGCGTGGGGCAGTAGGGCTGGGCCGGGACGGGCAGTTGGCGGGCGCAGGCGGCGACCGCGCACTGTCCCAGGCTCGGCAACGCCCGCGCGTCCGGGCGCGTCACGAACTCGGCCACCGACCCGCCGAGCGTGCGCTGCTGGTCGAGGTGGGCTCGACACAACGGGTCCGCGGTGTTCACCCACGGCCGTGGGCACCCGCCGACCCGGCAGGCCCCGTCGTCCGGTCTGGTCCACGCCCGCCCGGCCGGCGGGGCCAGCAGCCCCACCTCGGCCACGGTCAGGTCGTGCTGTTCGAGTCGTCCGCGGCACTCCAGGCACACCCCGTTGGCGGTGGTCGAGCAACCCGGAGCCGCGCAGAGCGGGCGGCCCAGCAGCCGATGATCGGCCGGTGGCGACCACACTCGCGTGACCGGGTCCCAACCCGTCTCGCCCAGGAACCTCGGGTCGAGACGCCCGGCGAGCACCGCGGCCTGCCCGGTGAGCACGACACCGGCCAACACGTGCGGGAACTGCCGCCCCGACCGTTGCCCTGACCCGGCCGGGTCGCCGCGGCCAGCCGGGCTCAACGCGAGCGCCTCACTGATCGGGCTCATCGGTCCACTCCCGCCTGCTCGCGAGGGCTTGCCACCGCATCCACCGCGGCGCGCAGCCGGGACGGGTCGGGATGGGCATAGACCTGCGACGAGGACACCGATGCGTGTCCGAGCAGGTCGGCGAGCACATCGATCTCGGCACCGGAGTCGAGGACGTTGGAGGCGAAAGCGTGCCGCAGCCGGTGCGCCGAGACCGGCTGCGCCAGCCCGGCCCGCCGCGACGCCGCGGCCATCAACTCCCCGACCGCGTCCGGACGCATCGGCGCGCCCCGCGGTGCGCGGAACAGGTTGACGAACACGAAGTCGCTGCCCGCAGCCGCCGCCACCCGCATCCGCTCGAACTGGTAGGCGTCGAAGGCCCCCACGACGAGGAAATCCAGCGGCACCACCCGCTGTCGGCGCGACTTCGCCCAGGCCGCGTTGCCGTTGTCGCGGCGCACGACGTGCAGATGCGCCCGGGCCACCTCGCACCCCAGCGCGTGGGAGTCGGCCAGCAGGTGCACATCACCGCGGTGTAGCCCGCACAGTTCCCCACGGCGCAGCCCCGCCCGCGCCATCAGCAGTATGATCAGCCGGTCCCGCGCCGAACGGCACGCCCGCAGCAGCGCGAGGATCTCGCCGTCACTGGCCCGCTCGACCGTGGTCTGCGGCTCCCGCAGCCGATGCCGGGCCCGCATCCGCCACGCCATCCGCCCGTCCTCCCCGCGGGCGGCCTCGGGAAGATCGCGGTCGTCGGCGACCTCGAACAGCATCGCCACCAGACCCGCCGGGGCCGCCCCGGTAGCGGCCGCGTGCACCACCATGCCCCGCACCGCGCTCAACACCCCGTTGACCCGGCGGGCACCCCGGGCCGGCGCGGTGCCCGGACCCGCCAACACCACCGCCGCCGAACCGGTGTCCGCCCCGGCGCTCGAGGCCCCCGGCCCGGCGTGGGCCAGCCACGTCATGAACAGCCCGAGCTGCCCGACACCGCCCTGCCAGTCGCGGCCGGTGCGGACGCACCAGCGCAGAAACAGGGCGATCCCGTGCGCGTAGGCCTTCGTCGTCGACTCCGCGCCGTCACGCCCGAACCGCTGATGCCGCAGGAAACCATCGGCGACCGGCACGACCTGCAGATCCTCATCCAGCACCGTCCAGTACCGCTGCCCGGACGGCAACCTCACCGCGAACGCCCGCATGTGCATCTCACTCTCAGCTTCGATAGTCGGCAACGACTACCAGCCACGAGCACCACACCCCCGGAGAACCACCGCACCACCGGCAAGATCACCCGGTTCGGGCGACATCACACAACGGGTCAGCGACCCCGGGAGAACGTACGCAGCGTGAGATATCCGACCTGAGCTCCAAGCGCGACGAGGTCGGCCGACGCCGCGCCCGGT
>JAKDNL010000073.1 GCA_030451825.1 Pseudonocardia sp.
GGGGTGGGGGCCGCGGCGGGGGTTGGTGGGTCCACCGGGTTTCAAACCCTTTTGTGTGGTGGTTTGGGGGTGTTGGGCCCCTACCACGGCGGGCTCAGGCCGGGCCCGCCGGTTCGGCCAGGTCCACCCGGTAGCCGGCGCGGTCGGAGAACTGCGCGGTGACGGTGAACCGGTCGCCGCGCACGAGCGTGTGCCGCCACTCCACGGCCCGGCCCTCGGCCATCCCGCAGCGTTCGATCACCAGCGCCGCGACGCCGTCGCCGATCCCGAGCAGCTGCCGCTCGCCGTCGGCCGGCACGACGGCCCGGATGTTCTCCCGGCCGCCGGTGACCCGGATGCCGCAGCGGCGCCGGTACTCGTCGTAGAGGCCGGTGTGGCTGAAGTCGACGTCCAGCAGTGGCGCGGCGAGCTCCTCGGGCAGCCACACCCGGTCCACCGCCAGCGGCTCGGCGTCGGCCAGGCGCAGCCGTTCCAGGTGCACCAGCGGCGTCGACTCCTCCAGCCCCAGCCGGGCGGCGATCACGCCGTCGGCACGCACGTCGAACTGGCGCACGACGCTGCGCTGGGTCCGCCCGGTCGCCTCGACAGCCCGGTAGAGGCTGTAGGGCTCGCTCAGCGGCTGCTCGATCGGCGTCGGCTCCGCGCGCCGCGCGACCCGGCCGCGGGTGGCCACCACGGCGCCGTCGTCGCGCATCCGGCGCAACGCTTCGCGGACGGTGTGCCGGCTGACCGCGTACTCCGCGGCGAGGGCGAACTCGCTGGGCAGGGCCGCGTCGAAGTCACCGCGTTCGAGTCGTCCGCGCAGGTCGTCGAGCAGCTGCTGCCACAGCGGCTGCCCGTTCCCGCGCACCAGCGTCCGCTCGTCCATGCTCGTCCCCCTCACCTGCCGTAGTCCCGTGACCACGGTAGGGGGCGGCCGCCCGGGTCACGCCCACGGGCGTTCACCGCCCCGGACCGGGCAGCGGTGGACGCCGTACAGGCCGCCGCGACCGGTCTCGGCACCGAGGTGCTGCACGCCCCACGGTTCTGGCCGGAGTACCACCCGCCTACTACGCGGTGTTCCTGCGCGACCCGGACGGGCACAACGTCGAGGCGGTCTGCCATACCGCCGCGCCCTAGCCTGGGGCGCATGTCGTTGAGTGCGCAGCTGCGCGAGGCCACGGCCCCGGCCTGGGACGCCGCCGTCGGGCACCGGTTCGTCGACGAGCTGTGGGCCGGGAGTTTGCCCCGCGAGGTCCTGACCCGCTACCTGGTGCAGGACCACCAGTTCGTCGACGGGTTCGTGGCCCTGATGGGCGCCGCCGTGGCCGGGGCCGACCACGCCGCGCCACGGGTGCGGCTGGCACGCCAGCTCGGGCTGGTTGCCGGCCCGGAGAACGACTTCTTCACCCGCTCCTTCGACACCCTCGACGTCCCTGGCACCGACCGTGCGGCCCCGACACTGTTCCCGCCGACGGTCGGGTTCCGGGACCTGATGAACGAGGCGAGTGCGGCGCAGTACCCGGACGCGCTGGCAGTGCTGTTGGTCGCCGAGTGGCTCTACCTGGACTGGGCCACCCGCCCGGGCACGGACGTTCCGGCCGACCCGATCCGTGCCGAGTGGATCGCGCTGCACTCCGGGGCGGAGTTCGAGGCGTGGGTGGACTTCCTGCGCGACGAGTTCGACCGGGTCGGCGAGACACTGACACCGCGGCGCCGCGACGAGGTCGGCGCGCTGTTCGTGCGCGCCGTCGACCTCGAACTGACGTTCTTCGACGCCGCATACGCCTGACGTCACACGGCCACCGAGAAGCCCGGATTACGAGAAGTCCGGCACAGCGCCGTGCTTGGCCCGGCCCTTCGGCTCCTCCCAGTCCTCCTGACGGCCCAGGGCGGTGAGGTCGAGGAAGTAGTACGAGCCGCCGGTGGACTCCGCGCCGCGCGCGTACTGCGAGTAGGTGTGGAACACCCGGTCACCGTCACGCAGGAAGCAGCTCAGCCCCGGCACCTCCATCGACTCGCCCTCCGGGATGGTGAACCCGGACTCGGCCGGGGAGCGGTAGTTGTACTCCACAGGCGCGACGGCCGGGTCCAGCGTCACGTGGAAGTCGTAGTTGAAGTCGCTGCCGTGCGAGGAGTACCAGGGAAACGACCAACCCTTCTCCGCCTTGTACTTCTCGATCTTCTCGATCGGCGCGCGGGAGACGTGGACCAGGTGCGTGTCGCGGGCGTGCAGGTGGGCCGCCAGCCCGTCGGAGTACTCGTCCGCGCCGGCGGTGCAGCTGCCGCACCCCCGCTCCCAGGCCGGGTCGAACATGAAGTGCCCGACCATCAGCTGCCGGTGGCCGTCGAACGCGTCCAGCAGCGAGAGCGGACCGTCCGGGCCGCTGAGCTCATAGTCCTTGGTGATCTCGACCATCGGCAGCCGGCGGCGGTCGGCGTTGAGCGCGTCGCGGGCACGGGTCAGCTCTTTCTCCCGGACCAGCAGTGCCACCCGGGCCGCCTGCCACTGTTCGCGGGACACCACGTCGGGAAGGGTCACGGGTCTCACTCCCTTGCATCGGGTACTGCGTCCACCAGTGCAGACCCGTTCGGTGCCGCGAACTCATCGCTGACACGATGGCGATGTGCCGAAGGGTCGCGACGCCGTCGTGGTGGGAGCGGGGATCGCGGGTCTGAGCTGCGCACTCCGGCTGATCGAACGGGGCTGGACGGTCCGCGTCGTCGCCGACCGGCCACCCGCGGAATCGACCTCGCACCTGGCCGCCGCCGTCTGGTTCCCCACCCACGCCGGGCCCCGGGACAAGGTCCTGGACTGGGGGCGCCGCACGTTCACCGAGCTCGCGGCGCAGGCCCGTGCCGGAGTACCGGGCGTGGTGATGCGCGAGAGCCTGACCCTCTACCGGGAGCCGCCACAGAAGCAGTGGTGGGCCGAGGCCGTCGGCGAGGTCCGCCCCGCCCGCGCCGACGAGCTGCCGCCGGGTTACCCGCACGGCCTGCGCTTCGCCGTGCCGCTGGTCGAGATGCCGATACATCTGCCCTGGCTGGTCGACGAGCTGCAGCGCCGCGGCGGAACCCTTCAGCGGCGTCGCGTCGCGTCCCTGTCCGACGCCGGGCGCGACGCCGATCTGGTCGTGAACTGCTCCGGACTCGGCGCCCGAACACTGGTCGGCAACACGAGCGTGGTGCCGGTGCGCGGTCAGATCGTGCGCGTCGCCAACCCCGGCCTGACGCTCTCGGTGCGCGACGAAGGCCATCCCGGCGGGCGGGCATACGTCCATCCCCGTGCCCACGACGCCATCCTCGGCGGCACCCTCGACGAGGACGAGTGGGACGCCACCCCGGACCGCGCCACCGGCGCGGCGATCGTCGAACGCTGCACCGACATCGTCCCGCAGCTGCGCGGGACCGAGGTCCTCGAGCACATCGCGGGCCTGCGCCCGGCCCGTCCGGCGGTGCGCCTGGAGGCCGAACCGGCCGGCCCCGACACCCCGCGGGTGATCCACGACTACGGCCACGGCGGCTCCGGCATCACCCTGTCCTGGGGCTGCGCCGACGACGTCGCGGAGCTGGCGGGCTGAGAGCCCGCGGTTCAGCTGAACCGCCAGGTAGGCGGCCATACGGCCTAGCCTCGACGCGTGCCCCGCCACTCCACGGCCCGCGCCCGATCGGTTCTGCGCCGTGCCGTGCCGGCGCTGGCCGTGCTGGCGCTGAGCGCGGGGAGCCCCGCGGCCTGCGGTGGGGCGCCGCCGGACGGGACGTTCCCGGTCACGGTCACCCACGAGTACGGCACGCGGTTCAGCTGAACCGGTTCGTCCCTCGTACCGTCGTGCGCATGCCTGCCGAGCACGTCGTCGTCACCTCGACCTCCGACAGCGAGAAGGCCGCGCTCACGCTCGCGGCCGGAGTGATCGAGGCCAAACTGGGAGCCTGCGCCCAGATCGTCGGCCCGGTGACCAGCGTGTTCCGCTGGGAGGGCGCGGTCCAGACCGAGCCGGAGTGGCGAGTGGAGATCAAGACCGCCGTGGGCCGGGTCCCGGAGCTGACCGAGCACCTGCGCCGTCAACACACCTACGACCTGCCCGAGATCATCGCCACGCCGATCGAGGGCGGCAGCACCGAGTACCTGACCTGGCTGGTCGACGAGACCCGCTGACGGTCGCTCGATCGGGGCCCGACGCCCGGCCCGACATGGCAGGATCTCGCGGGTGACCAGCAGACCGGACGAGGCTCGACGCCTGCACGACCTCGTCCGGCTGCGCCGCGTCCGCGACCGGATCGACCGGGAGTACGCGCAGCCCCTGGACGTCGAGGCGCTCGCCCGTGGCGCGCACATGTCGGCCGGGCACCTGTCCCGCGAGTTCCGGCGCGCCTACGGCGAGTCGCCCTACTCCTACCTGATGACCCGGCGCATCGAGCGCGCGATGGCGTTGCTGCGGCGCGGCGACCTCAGCGTCACCGAGGTCTGTTTCGCGGTGGGCTGCTCGTCGCTGGGCACCTTCAGCACCCGCTTCACCGAGCTGGTCGGGATGCCGCCGAGCACCTACCGGGCAGGGGCGGCACGCGCGTCCGCGGAGATGCCGTCGTGCCTCGCCAAGCAGGTGACCCGACCGGTCAGGAATCGAGAAGCACCGGTCACAGAGCCGCACCTAACGTGATCGCCATGGACATCACCATCCACTACGCCTTCCTCCCGCAGACCGATCCGGAGGCCACCCTGACCTTCTACCGCGACACGCTCGGCTTCGAGCTCCGCAACGACGTCGGGTACGCGGGGATGCGCTGGCTCACCGTCGGTCCCGCCAACCAGCCCGGCACCTCGATCGTCCTGCATCCCCCGGCCGCCGACCCCGGGATCACCGACGAGGAACGCCGCACCGTCCTCGAGCTGATCGCCAAGGGCAGCTACGGAGCCCTCACCCTCGCCACCGACGACCTCGACGGCCTGTTCGAGCGGCTGCAGGCAGGCGATGCCGAGGTCGTCCAGGAGCCGACCGAGCAGCCCTACGGTGTTCGTGACTGCGCCTTCCGCGACCCGACGGGCAACCTGATCCGCATCAACGAGCTGAGCTGAGCGCCCGACCCGCCCGGATGGAGACACGATGAGTACGGCAACGACGACCACGGCCCCGGCGAACGTCGGGGCGACACCGGCACTGCACGACGCCGACAGCCACGACCTGATCCGCGTGCACGGCGCGCGCGTGAACAACCTCAAGGACGTGCACGTCGAGATCCCGAAGCGGCGGCTGACGGTGTTCACCGGCGTCTCCGGCTCCGGCAAGAGCTCGCTGGTGTTCCACACGATCGCCGCGGAGTCCCAGCGGATGATCAACGAGACGTACAGCGCGTTCGTGCAGGGGTTCATGCCGAGCCTCGCCCGGCCCGACGTCGACGTCCTCGACGGGCTGACGACGGCGATCATCGTCGACCAGCAGCGGATGGGTGCCGACCCCCGCTCCACGGTCGGGACCGCCACCGACGCCAACGCCATGCTGCGCATCCTGTTCAGCCGGCTCGGGCAGCCGCACATCGGCTCGCCCCAGGCGTTCTCCTTCAACGTCGCCTCGATCAGCGGAGCGGGCGCGGTCACGGTGGAGAAGGGTGGCCGGACGGTGAAGGAGAAGCGCACGTTCTCCATCACCGGCGGCATGTGCCCGCGCTGCGAGGGCCGGGGCTCGGTCAACGACATCGACCTGACCGCGCTCTACGACGACAGCAAGTCGCTCAACGAGGGCGCGCTGACGATCCCCGGCTACAGCATGGAGGGCTGGTACGGCCGCATCTACCGCGGCTGCGGCTTCTTCGACCCGGACAAGCCGATCGCGACCTACACCAAGCGTGAGCGCAACGACCTGCTCTACAAGGAGCCGACCAGACTCAAGATCGAGGGAACCAACCTGACCTATGCCGGGCTGATCCCGCAGATCCAGAGGTCGTACCTGTCCAAGGACGTCGACTCGATGCAGCCGCACATCCGCGCGTTCGTGGAGCGGGCGGTCACGTTCACCACCTGCCCCGAGTGCGACGGCACCCGCCTGTCCGAGGCGGCCCGCTCGTCGAAGATCGAGGGGATCAGCATCGCCGACGCCTGCGCGATGCAGATCAGCGACCTCGCCACGTGGGCGCGCGACCTCGACGAGCCGTCGGTGGCGCCGCTGTTGGGAACCCTGCGCCACACCCTCGACTCGTTCGTGGAGATCGGTCTGGGCTACCTCTCGCTGGACCGGACGTCGGGCACGCTGTCCGGCGGCGAGGCGCAGCGCACCAAGATGATCCGCCACCTCGGCTCCTCGCTCACCGACGTCACCTACGTCTTCGACGAGCCCACGATCGGCCTCCACCCGCACGACATCGCCCGGGTGAACGCCCTGCTGCTCCAGCTGCGCGACAAGGGCAACACGGTGCTCGTCGTGGAGCACAAGCCGGAGGCGATCGCGATCGCCGACCACGTCGTCGACCTCGGCCCGGGTGCCGGCAGCGCCGGTGGCGAGGTCGTGTTCGAGGGCACCGTCGAGGGTCTTCGGGTCGGTGACACGCTCACCGGACGACACCTCGACGACCGCGCCCGCCTGAAGCCGTCGGTACGGACACCGTCGGGGGCGCTGGAGGTACGCGGCGCCGAGACCCACAACCTGACCGGCGTCGACGTCGACATCCCGCTCGGCATGCTGGTCGTGGTGACCGGTGTGGCGGGCTCGGGCAAGAGCTCCCTGATCCACGGCTCGGTGGCCGGCCGGGACGGGGTGGTGGCGATCGACCAGGGCGCGATCCGCGGCTCACGACGGAGCAACCCGGCCACCTACACCGGCCTGCTCGAGCCGATCCGCAAGGCGTTCGCGAAGGCCAACGGCGTGAAGCCGGCCCTGTTCAGCGCCAACTCCGAGGGCGCGTGCCCGACCTGCAACGGCGCCGGCGTGATCTACACCGACCTGGCGATGATGGCCGGTGTCGCCACCGTCTGCGAGCTCTGCGAGGGGAAGCGCTTCGACGCGGCCGTGCTGGAGTACCGGCTCGGCGGCCCCGACAACGGCAAGGACATCAGCGAGGTGCTCGCGATGTCGGTGGCCGAGGCCGAGGTGTTCTTCGGCGCCGGCGAGGCCCGCACACCGGCCGCGCACAAGATCCTCGAGCGGCTCGCCGACGTCGGGCTCGGCTACCTCACCATCGGCCAGCCGCTGACCACGCTCTCCGGCGGGGAACGGCAACGGGTCAAACTGGCCGCCCACATGGGCGAGAAGGGCGGCGTCTACGTCCTCGACGAGCCGACCAGCGGCCTGCACCTCGCCGACGTCGAGAACCTGCTCGGGCTGCTCGACCGGCTCGTCGACGCCGGCAAGTCGGTGATCGTCATCGAGCACCACCAGGCGGTCATGGCGCACGCCGACTGGATCGTCGACCTCGGCCCCGGCGCCGGCCACGACGGCGGCCGGATCGTCTTCGAGGGCACCCCGGCCGACCTCGTCGCCGACCGCACCACGCTCACCGGCGAGCACCTCGCGGCCTACGTCGGCGCCTGACGCCGAGGCTGAAGGCCGCCGCCTCCTCTTCCACCGTTGGGCGAGCGCTCCTTTCGTACATTCCCGTTGGACGAGAGGAGCTCTCGTCCAACGTGGCCGGCGGCGTCTGGGCTTTCGGCATCCCCCGGTTCGCTCGGTGAAACGGGCACGCGCCGCTGCCGTGATGGCGTCCCGCCAGGCGGTGTAGCTCCGGTCGAGGTAGCCGAAGCCATCGGCGGCTGTGCTCGGCCAGTCGGTGCGGTCCGGCGTCCAGCCGACCGCCCGAAATGGCTGCTGGTCGCAGAGCATCGAGCTGGGCCAGGTCCCCGGACAGCCGCATCCTCGACACATGACGTTCGAGCGAATCACGGTGGACCCCGCCCTGATGCGCGGCGTCCCGACGGTGCGCGACCTGCGCGTCCCGGTCGCGACCGTCGTCTCCATGGTCGCCGACGGCATGAGCCCCGACGAGATCTGCCAGGATTTTCCCGACCTCACGCCCGACGACGTCGCCGAAGCCCTGCGCTACGCCGCCGAGACGATGCGCGAGCGCACCCTCCCGCTGCGCCCTTCTGCATGAGGCTGCTGCTCGACCAAACCGAACCCGGGCTCAGGGCTGGAAGTTCAGGCGCAACACCGGCCACGGCCAGGGCACCTCGTAGAGCCGTCCGCGCCCGCCGGAGCTGAGGTAGGCGACGCCGCTCGCGCCGAAGCACAGGTTGGTCACGTGGCTGTCCCACAGCGGTGTGACGAACCGGCCGACCAGACCGCCGTCGGGGTCGAGAACGGTGCCCGGCATCCGCGGCCGGACGAACGGACCACCGGAGAGGACGACGTACCGGGCACGGAACGCGTCCCCCCGGTCGGTCCGGACGAGCCAGCGTTGCGGCTCCTCCTGCCAGAGCACCGCCGTGACCTCGGTGCTGAACAGGGTGTCCCGGCCGAGGTCGAAGCGCTCGGCGATCGCCAGCGCGACGGCGGGCGCATCGCAGCCGCCGTTCCCGCTCCTGCGCGTCCCGGTCCCGCTCAGAGGAACGGGTCATCGGACCGGGGGCCAGGCACGCGCAGGGTGAACCCGTCGTTGAGCGAGCGCTCCTCTCGTACATCCCCGCTGGACGAGAGGAACTCTCGTGCAGCTCCCCCCGGACCCAGCGGGTGTACGGGTCAGGCGCTCTCGCGGGCGCGCAGGTCCTTGCGCAGGATCTTTCCCGCGGCGGACTTCGGGATGACCTCGATGAACTCGACCACGCGCACCTTCTTGTGCGGCGCGACCTTCGCGGCGACGAACTCCATCACCTGGTCCTCGGTGAGGTCCGCGCCCGCGGCCTGCCGCACGACGTAGGCCTTCGGGATCTCCTCCCCGTCGGCGTCCTTGACCCCGATGACGGCCGCGTCGGCGATCTTGTCGTGGGTCAGCAGCAGGGCCTCCAGCTCGGCCGGCGGCACCTGGTAGCCCTTGTACTTGATCAGCTCCTTGACCCGGTCGACGATCGAGTAGACACCCTCGTCGTCGATCACCGCGATGTCACCGGTGTGCAGGTAGCCCTCGGCGTCCTTGGTCGCGTCGGTGGCGTCGGTGTTGTTCAGGTAGCCGACCATCACGTTCGGGCCCTTGACCCACAGCTCGCCGCGCTCCCCGACACCGACCTCCTGGCCGGTCTCCGGGTCGACCAGCTTGCACTCGGTGTTCGGCAGCGCGAAGCCCGAGGAGTTCAGGTCGAGGTCGCCGCGGTCGTCGGGCATGCAATGGCTGACCGGGGACAGCTCGGTCATGCCGTAGCCCTGCAGCACCGTGCAGTTCAGGCGCGTGGCCACGGCCCGGCCCAGCTCGCCGTCGAGCGGGGCTGCGCCGGAGAAGATGGTCTTCACACACGACAGGTCGTGATCGTCGATGCTGGGGTGCTTGGCCAGCGCGACCGCGACCGGCGGGGCGATGTAGAGCCGGTCAACCTGGTACTCGACGGTGATCCGCAGGAACTCGGCCAGGTCGAACTTGCTCATCGTGACGACGGTGGCCCGCGCGTGCAGGCCCTGGTTCATCATCACCGTCATGCCGTAGATGTGGAAGAACGGCAGGAAGGCCATGATCTTGGTCTCGGAGGTGACGTCGCCCATCTCCTCGATCTGGAGCAGGTTCGCGACCAGGTTGCGGTGGGTGAGGATCACACCCTTGGCCAGGCCGGTCGTGCCCGAGGAGTACGGCAGCACCGCGGTGTCGCCTGCCGTCGTCCGCAGCGCGGGCGGCGAAGCCGAGGTGGCGAGCAGGTCGGCCAGCGATTCGTGGCCGTCCGCGGCGTCGATCGTGAGGACCTTGTCCGCGGGGATCCCGGCCTGCTGGGCGCCGTCGAGCGCACGGTCCAGGAACGGCGAGACGGTGATGACCATCTTCGCGCCGGAGTCGCCGAGCTGGTGCGCCAGCTCGCCACCGGTGTACATCGAGTTCGCGCTGGTCACGATCGCGTTGGCGCGCAGGACGCCGTGGAACAGCGCGGCCCACTGCGGCGAGTTCGGGGCGAACAGGGCGACCACGTCGCCGGTGCCGATCCCGCGCTCGGCCAGGCCGGCGGCGATCTTGTCGATCATGCCGGTGAGCTCGGTGTAGGAGATCGAGCGCCCGGACCCGCCGTCGAGCAGCGCGGGGGCGTCGGCCCGGTCGCCGAAGCCGTCGGCGAAGAGGAACTCGGTGAGCGAGACGTCGGGAATGTCCACGTCCGGGTACGGGCTGCGCATCGACAAGGGTCGCTCCTTCGCGAATCCGGTGCCGGGCGCGGCCGGTCCGCCGCGCCGGGACCCGGCCCATCGTAGTGATCAGGTGAACAGGTGCTCGAAGGCCTTCAGGTTCGCCGTCGATTCGCCGTTCTGCGAACGCCAGGCGTACTCCCGGCGGATCGAGGAGGCGAAGCCCAGCTCGAGGAACGTGTTGAAGTCGCCGTCCGCGGCCTCGAGCACCGAGCCGAGGACGCGGTCGATCTCGTCGGGGGTGATCGCGTGCAGCGGGACCCGGCCGAGGAGATGGATGTCCCCGACCCGGTCGAGGGAGTAGTGCACGCCGTAGAGCCGCGCGTTGCGCATCAGCATGAACTTGTAGACGCCGACGTGGTTCTCGTCGGGTTGACGACAGACGAACGCCTGCACGGCCATCGTCTGCTCGCGCACCAGCAGCCAGCAGAGCGTCTGCAGGCGGGCGGTTCCCGGCAGAGTGACGAGGAACTGTCCCTCGCCGCGGTGCACGTGGTCGACGTCCATCTCGGCCAGCGCACCGGAGATCAGGTCATCGGTGTCGCTCGTCATCGGCGTCCCCCGACCCGCACGTGGAACTCGCGGCGGGCCTCGTCGTAGGCGCCCAGCAGGGCCTCGGTCGTACGGTCCCAGGAGAAGCGGTGCGCGTGGCGCGCCGCGGCCGACGCCATCCGCTCGCGACGGTCCGGGTCCAGTGCCAGCTCGCCGAGCGCGTCGGCCCAGTCGCCGATGTCGTGCCCGGTCACCAGCAGTCCGGACCGGCCCTCGGCGACCGCGACCGGGAGCCCGCCGACGCGGGTCGCCACCACCGGCGTGCCACACGCCTGGGCCTCGAGCGCGACCAGGCCGAACGACTCGTTGTGGCTGGGCACGGCCACGACGTCGGCGGCGCGGTAGACCTGGACCAGCTCGTCGCCGCCGCGCGGGGGCAGGAAGCGCGCCACGTCGTCCAGGCCGAGCTCGGTGCCCAGCCCCTGCAGCGCCGTCGGCTCGGCCATCCCGCTCCCGGACGGCCCGCCGGCCACGAGCACGACCAGGCGCTCGCGCAGCGACGGGGTCCGCGAGAGCAGCTCGGCCGCGGCGCGCAGCAACACGTCCGGGGCCTTGAGCGGCTGGATCCGGCCGACGAACGCGAGCACGACCGCGTCGTCGGCGATGCCGAGCGCGGCGCGGGCGGCGCGCCGGTCGCCGGGCCGGAAACGATCGGTGTCGACGCCCGGCGGGATGGTGACCGTCCGCTGCGGGTCGGCGTCGTAGAGGTCGATCAGCTGCTTGGCCTCGATCTCGGTGTTCGCGACGAGCCGGTCGGCCTCGGCGACGACCTGGTCCTCACCGATCACCCGCACCCGTGGTTCCGGGGTGTCGCCCGCGGCCAGCGCGGCGTTCTTCACCCGGGCCAGGGTGTGCGCGCCGTGCACCAGCGGGACGCCCCAGCGGTCCCGGGCCAGCCAGCCGACCTGCCCGGAGAGCCAGTAGTGCGAGTGCACGACGTCGTAGTGGCCCGGCTCGTGCCGGGCCTCGGCGCGCAGCACCCCGGCGGTGAACGCGCACAGCTGGCTGGGCAGGTCGTCCTTGCCGAGGCCCTCGAACGGGCCGGCCGCGACGTAGCGGACCTGAACGCCCGGCGCCAGCTCGAGCGACGGCGGCTGCTCCGACGACGTGGCCCGGGTGAAGATCTCGACCTCCACCCCGCGGCGCGCCATCCGGACGGCGGTCTGGGCGACGTAGACGTTCATGCCACCCGCGTCGCCGGTACCCGGCTGCTCGGTGGGCGAGGTGTGCACCGAAAGGACGGCGACCCGCTGCGGCAGCTCCGACCGTGTCACATCCACTTCCTAGCACGCGAACTCGTTGACAGCGCACCGACCAGTGCGCGCAACGGATCCGACGCGTGCCAGCGCCCGTCGGCGCCGGGCCAGGCCGCGACCGTGATCCGGCGCTGCTCCGGGGCGGTCAGGTCGACCAGCAGCTCGTCGTGGCGGACCAGCTCACCGTCCGGGACGTCGACGCCCAGCGTGTGGCACGCCACCACCACCTCCGCGGCCTCGGCCCATCGCGTCGGCGTGCCGGCGTCCGGGTCGGCGGGTTCGCCCCGCACCGTCTCCGAGGCCAGCGCCACGTCGAGCAGCTCGGCGAGGGCGTCCGGGTCGCCGCCGGTGACCAGGCCGCGGCCCTGTAGCGCCGGCGCCACCCACGGCGCGTCCAGCACGACGGCGCCCTGCGCCGCGACGACGGCGCCGGTCAGGGCGCGGACCCGCTCCGGAGGGTCGAGGTCGGCGACGTCCACCCGCTCCGCGGTCAGAGCCTCGGCCAGCGCGGCGTGCGCGGTGACGACGAGCCCGGGCCCGACGTCGCGCCGGTCGTCGCCGAGACGCCTGAGCAGGTGCGCGGCGGCGTCCGCGCGGGCGACGTACAGCCGGTCGCGGACGCCGGCGGCGGCGAGCACCGCGTCATCGACCGCAACGGCGTCGACCGCAACGGCGTCGACACCCGTGACCGGGGCCGGGTCGTAGAGCCCGGCCAGGTCCTCCGCGGCCTCGGTCCGCCAGTGCGCGGGCGGGTACCCGCCGATCCGGGCCCTGCGGGCCAGCCACCAGGCCGTGTAGCCGCCGGGCACGAGCACCGCGGCCCGGGTGTCGCGGTCGCCGGCCAGCAGCGCGAGCGCGGCCGGCCAGGCGTCGTCGGCGACCAGGTCCAGGTCGCGGACCGCGACGACGCGTCCCGGCTGGGCCTCCTCCGGCCGGTCGTCGAGCCAGGCGTCCTCGTCGTGCAGGTCGAGGGTCTGACCGTCGTCCGCGGTGACGACCGCGAACCCGTCCAGCACCCCGGCCGCGACGAGCGCGTCGCGCCCGGCGTCGGTCCATCGCGCGGCGAGCACCCCGACCGGGGCGTCCGGGTCCAGCAATCCCCGGATCGCGGCGTCCGGCAGGACGAGCTCGTCGGCGCGGGCCGGGACGCCCTCGTCGTCGGTCAGGGCGAGCGCGCCGGCCCAGCTCTCCCGGTCGGCGCCGTCGAGCAGGGCGAGCACGGCGCGGACCAGCGGCTCGACGTCCAGGCCGGCGTCGGCGTCGTCCAGCGAGCGGGCGACGGCGTCGCGCAGCGCGGGATGTGCGCGCAACGCGGCCCGGTCGGCCTCTCCGGCGCCGAGGCGGCGCAGCACCGGGTGCACCGCGCCGGGAGCGGCCACGTGCAGGCCGGACACGCCCAGCTCGGCGACGGCCGTGACGGCCGCGTCCCCGCCCCCGGGCAGCAGCACCGATCCGGGCCCGCGCACGACGCGTCCGTCGGCGAGCGGGACGGGCAGCGTTCGCAGCTCGTCGGCCAGCCCCGGCACCGCGTCGACGGCCGGGGCGAGCGTCTCGTAGACGCTGCGCCACCAGGAGGGCGACGCCCGCACCGACAGCAGCCGGTCCACCATCTCGGACGGCGGGACGCGGTCGAGGTCCAGTCCCGTCGGCGGCACCGGCCCGGTCGCGACCAGCCGGGAGAACGCCGGATCCGCACCGGCCAGCAGCTCGGGCAGGCCGTCGGTGCCGGGCACGTCGAGCCATTCCGCCCGCCGCGGCGCCAGATCCACGCCGCCCGCACCGGGCAGCCAGGACGCGCCGTCCAGGGCCTCGCGTACGGCCTCGCGCAACCACCCGTCCAGCGCGGAGCGGGGGAAGGCCGGTTCGGGTACCAGCACGGCCCGGTCGCCCGGGTCCAGCAGGCTGACCAGGTCGACGTAGGCCCGCCCGGCGGCCGCGACGAGCGCGTCGGTGCGGGCGCCCTCGCGGATCCGGCGGCGGTCCGGGTCCAGCGGGAACGGCGCGATCAGCCGGGCCGGGAGGGAGAGCTGCTCGGCGCTCGCGGTGGGGGCGTGCAGCACCTGGGCGACGTCGGGGTCGAGCGGGTCCGGACGACCGTCGTCGTGCACCGGCAGCGCCCACACGACTCCCACGTCGGCGCCGCCGCGCTCCTCCGCCGCGGTACCGGCGACGTCCGTGGGCGCGGAACGGCGCACGACCCGCCACCGCCGCGACCCGACCCGGACCACGCCGCCGGTCTCCTCGGAGCGCGCGATCCGGTCGTCGCCGACCTCGATCGCGGACAGCCCGGGCACCGCGAGCAGGAGATCGGGGGCGACCGAGCGGGCCTCGCCGAGCAGGGTCGACGCCGCCGAGGGATCGCGCAGCGGCATCCGCACCTCGCTGGTGAACCCGTCCGGCACCGGGTCCTCACCCGGCTCGAGCGGCCAGGCCAGCCGCAGCACCGGTACCCGCCCGTCCCGGCGTTGCAGCTCCGCGGCCGGGCCGGGCAGGGCCGCGACCTCCTTCGCCGTCGCGGAGGCGGAGAACCGGACCCCGACCGCGTCACCGTTCGGGCCCGTCGTGACCAGGCGTGGTTCGTCGCCCAGGGCCAGCACCGCGGCGAACCCGACACCGAAACGGCCGGTCGCGCCGTCGTCGTCGCGCTTGGCCGAGGCCCGCAGCGACGCCAGTGCCGTCACGCCCGCGGCGTCCAGCCCGGCCCCGGTGTTCGCGACCCGGAGCTCGTCGCCGGTGACGGTGATCCGAACCCGGCCGGGCGAGCCGTCGGCGCGTGCCGCGTCGGCGGCGTTCTGCATGAGCTCGACGCACCAGGTGTCGGCATAGCCGCCGAGGCGCAGGTCCTCCTCGGCGTTGGCGTCCTCGCGGAACCGGGTCGGCGAAGACGCCCACGCGTCCAGGACGGCGCGCCGGAGAGCCCCGGTGCCGAACGGGTCGGGGTCGGTGATCAGGAGCTCGCGGGTTCCAGGTCCACGCCGTCGTCGTAGACCAGCGCCGCGACGTGCACGGGCGAGCCGGCGACGTCCGTGCCCACGTCGGAATGCGCGCCGCACCCGAACCCGACGGCGACGACCTGCCCGTCGGCCGGGGAGTACTCGTTCGCGCACACCCCGAACACGCCGCGCATCGAGCCGGCCAGCGACATCAGGAACCCGCAGGTCCCGCACGTCGCGGGCGCGGAGCGGGCGAGGTCCGCCGCCGGGCCGTGCTCGCCGTCCTGCCAGCGCTGCGCGGCATCGTCGCGGCCGGCGACCGACAGGACGCGCTCGCGGCCCAGACCGGTCTCGCTCGCGACCTCCTCGACGGCCGGGTCCTGCGACTCGGCGTAGCCGGGCACCAGCCGCGGATCGTCGGCCGGGGAGGGCAGCAGGTCGCCGGGCTTGAGGTCGCCGGGCTGCACACGCTGGTCCCAGGGCACCCAGGTCGGGGCGACGAGGGCCCGCGGGCCGGGCAGCAGTACGGCCTCGCTGACCGTGACCGGTTCGCCGTCGCCGACGCAGGCGAGGGTGACCGCCCAGCGCCAGCCGTGGTAGCCGGGCAGCTCGGCGGCGAACAGGTGGGTCAGGGCGCCGTCGTACTCGGCCTCACAACCCAGGTGGTCGCCGACGGTGCCGGTCGAGTCGTCGCCGACCTCCGCCACGGCCTCCTCGACGGCGGCGGAGCGGGCCAGGTCCACCGCGTCGCGCAGCGCGGGCGGTGCGTCGGTAGGGGTGGGTGCGCTCACCCGGTCAGTGTGCCACCCGGGCAGGATGGCCAGGTGACGGGACGCAGGAGCCTCCGCGCGGCCGCCGCCGTGCTCCTCGTCGCGGCCGGTCTGACGGCGTGTGGCACGGCACCCGACCCGGCCGGCTCGGTCCCCGCGCCGCGACCGGTCGTGCTCGCCGAGATCGCGCACGACCCGTCGGCGTTCACCCAGGGCCTCGAGCTCGACGGGGGCATCCTCTACGAGGGCACCGGGCTCGAGGGGCGCTCGCAGCTGCGCGAGCTGGACCCGGCGACCGGGACCCTGCGCCGCTCGGTGCCCCTCCCGAGCGGGTACTTCGGCGAGGGCATCACCGTGGTCGGCGACCGGATCTGGCAGCTGACCTGGCGTGACGGCGTCGCCCTGGAGTGGGACCGGGCGTCCCTGCGGCTGCTGCGCGAGGTCCCGATGGACGGCGAGGGCTGGGGCCTGTGCGGTCTGGACAACCGCCTCGTGCGCTCGGACGGCACGTCCACCCTGCGCTTCCACGACCCGGCGACGTTCGCCGAGACCGGCTCCGTCGAGGTCACCCTGGACGGCGACCCGGTGCCGGACCTCAACGAGCTCGAGTGCGTCGGTGGACGGGGGGCGGCAGCCGGCGGAGCCGGCGGGGTGGGGACAGCACAGGTCTGGGCCAACGTCTGGCAGACCGACCGGCTCGTCCGGATCGACCCGGACACCGGGCGGGTCACCGCCGTCGTCGACGCCTCGGGTCTGCTCACACCGCAGCAGAGCGCCGGAGCGGACGTGCTCAACGGCATCGCCCACGTGCGCGACGACGAGTACCTGCTCACCGGGAAACTCTGGCCGGTGATGTTCCGCGTGCGTCTGCCCACCTGAGGCGCCCGGTTGTCACAATGATGGGGTGGACACCCCACTGCCCCCGCCGGCGGACGAGACGCACACCGTCCCGACGCCGGACCCGCCGACGCAGCGGATGCCACGCAAGCTGACCGTCACCCGGGTCGCGGCGTTCCGCGGTCGCCAGCTGACCGGGCGCGCCGTGCACACGTTCCGGCGCGCGGCCACCGCCGACGGCGCCGAGGGCTCCGGGCTCACCGCCCTGACCTACGCGACGATGATGACCTACGCCCTGGACGCCGCGGTCGCCGTCGCGCTGGCCAACACGCTGTTCTTCGCGGCCGCGACCGCCGAGTCGAAGACGAACGTCGCGCTCTACCTGGCGATCACGGTCGCCCCGTTCGCGGTGATCGCGCCGGTGATCGGGCCGCTGCTGGACCGGCTGCAACGGGGGCGGCGGATCGCGATGGCCGTGTCCTGCGGCGGGCGCGCGGCGCTGGCCGTGGTGATGGCGCTGAACTACGACAACTGGATCCTCTACCCGGCCGCGCTCGGCGCGATGGTGCTGAGCAAGTCGTTCCTGGTGCTCAAGGCCGCGGTGACGCCACGGGTGCTCCCGTCGACGATCACCCTGGCCACCACGAACTCCCGGCTGACGACGTTCGGCATGGTCGCGGGCGGTGTGGCCGGTGCCGTCGCGGCCGGGGTGGCATGGGTGTCCGGGTCGTCCGGCGCCCTGTACTGGACGGCGGTGCTCGGCGTCGTCGGCACCGTGCTGTGCCTGCGGATCCCGCGCTGGGTGGAGTCGACCTCCGGTGAGGTGGCCGCGGCGTTGCGCTCGACCCGGCGGGGTCACTCACCGGCCGGGCACAGCGTGCTGGTCGCGCTGTGGGGCACCAGCGCGGTCCGGGTGCTGACCGGGTTCCTGACGCTGTTCGTGGCGTTCGTGGTGAAGTCCGCGGCCGAGCGGAATCCCGGCCAGGAGCCGTCGCAACAGCTGTTCCTGATCGGCGTGGTCGGCGCCGCGGCCGGGGCCGGGCTGTTCCTGGGCAACGCCGTCGGCTCCCGGATCCGTTTCGGACGCTCCGAGAGCGTCGTGCTGTGCTGCGTGGTCGGCGCCCTCGCCGCGGCCGTGCTGGCCGCCGCGCTGCCCGGGATCGTGACCGCCGCCGTCGCCGCGCTGATCGGTTCGACGGCCAGCGCGATGGCCAAGGTCTCCCTGGACGCGGTGATCCAGCGCGATCTGCCCGAGCACGCCAGGGCGTCGGCGTTCGGGCGGTCGGAGACGGTGCTGCAGCTGGCGTGGGTGCTCGGCGGCGCGCTCGGCGTGCTGCTCCCGCACAGCACGTACTGGATCGGGTTCACCGTGGTCGCGGCCGTGATCGCGCTGGTCGGACTGCAGGCCGCCATGATCAACCGCGGGCACACCCTGGTGCCCGGTCTGGGGATCCGCACGGCTACGTAGGCTGATCGGGTGCGCGCGAACCGACCCGTCCTCGCCGGAATCGTCGCCTGCGCCGCGCTGGTGCTCGCCGGGTGCGGCACCTCCGCCCCGCCGAACGTCACGTTCGACGTCGCCGGCAACTCGCTGACCGCCGCGCCGACCCAGTTCTGTGACAACAAGCTCGAGAACTGCAGCGACGACGCCAACGCCCGGCTCACCGCGCCCGTGCCGCCCGGCACACCGGTGACGATCACCGTGCCGGAGGAGGTCTCGAGCGCACCGTGGCAGGTCGCGTTCGCCTACATCGGCCCGGACGGGAAGACCCGCACCGACGGGCGCAGCCCGATCGCCGCCCCCGGCGAGCGCACCGAGTACACCCTGACGCTGCCGGACCCGGCCGACCGTCTGGTGACCGCCCAGGTGCAGCTGTTCGGGCCGGCGCCGGTGGCCGACCCGGCCTCCGGCCAGATCACGTACCCGGTCCGCGCGACGTGGGTGCTGGTCACCGGGGAGTGACGGGGTCAGCCGGCCCACATCTCAGCCGTCCAGGTCCCGGGCGACGGCGCGGACCACCTCGGCAGCCAGCTTGGACGTCTTGCGGTCGGGGTAGCGGCCGTGCCGCAACGTCGGCTGCACCCGCGCCTCCAGCAGCTTGATCATGTCCTCGACCAGGCCGTGCAACTCCTCGGCCGGGCGGCGGGTGTTCTCCACCGCGGACGCGGCCTTGTCCACCACGCGCACCGAGAGCGCCTGCGGGCCGCGCCGGCCCTCGGCCATCCCGAACTCGACGCGCTGGCCGGACTTGAGCGCCTCGACCCCCGACGGCAGTGCCGCCTTGCGGACGTAGACGTCCTCGCCGCCGTCCTGGGAGAGAAAGCCGAAGCCCTTCTCCGCGTCGTACCACTTGACCCTGCCGGTGGGCACCGTGCTCCTCGATTCCTGCGCAACTGCACGACAAACGCGCCCGGATGCCCGAGGACATCCGGACGCGCTCACCTCACCCTATCTCCGCATCACCCGATCGCGCACCGTCGATCCGGTCAGGCGTTCCGGACCCCCGCCGCATCACCGAGG
>JAKDNL010000586.1 GCA_030451825.1 Pseudonocardia sp.
CGAGCCCTGACGGGCGCGGCCGGTGCCCTTCTGGCGGTACGGCTTCTTGCCGCCGCCGGCGACCTCGTGTTCCAGGGCGTCCCGTACGCCCGCCCGGAACGTCGCCTCGATGGCCGCTCCGGTGATGAGTTGCGCTCGCGCCGTCAGTCACCACTCGGACAACACACCTGGGGAAGGACGGAAAGCCGATGTCAACCTTGACGGTCGACTTCATCATGTCGCTCGACGGCTACGCGGCCGCGGACGGCTGGCCTGGCTACTGGGGCATGGAGGGGCCCGAGTACCTCGCCTCGGTCGAGGAAGGAGCCAAGAACGAGCACGTCGTCCTTCTGGGTGCGACGACCTACCGGCTGATGTCCGGCTACGCCGCCGACCTGGCCGATGATCGCTTGAGTCCGCGGCGGGTCGTGCTGGACACCGACGTCGCATCGCTGAGCATCAAGCAGCAACTGCTGCCTACGGCTGGGCACCGCGCAGCACCAGGCCGCCGTCGCGGCGGGCGGTTGTCGAGATCGCGAGGGCGTTGCTGCCGGCGTCGGGCTCGGTGAGCGGGTCAGGCCGTGGCGGCGGTGCGCGAGGCCAGCCGCCACCGCGCGGACCCGGGCCGAGCGCGCGAACAGCGAGCAACCCGCGATTCCGGCCCTCCGGCCTCGCGCACGGCCGGGCAGACCTGACCTGGTGACCGGAAATCGGCCCGACGACGCCCCCGACCGGCGACCCCAGCGCACGGTGATCAGCACAACCGGCAGGAACGCGACAGATCTGTCGCCTCTGCTCCGGTTGCGGCGATCTCCGGGGTGTCAGCCCGGCCATCAGACACGCCACGAACCCGTCGCCGACACCGACGCGTCTCGAACACGTCGCCGCGCACCTGGCATGTCAATGCGCACCCGGCACGCCAGCGCGCACCCGAAATGTCGGACCCCGCGGGCACACTCCGGATCGAGTCACCAACTCAGGAGGAGAACCGTGCGGATCGTCGTCACCACCCCCCGGCCACGTCGGGTCGCGGGTCGTGCAGCTGCTGGTGCAGGCCGGCGTCCGGCCGACCGTACTGGTACGGGCCCCCGCCCGGCTCGACCCGGCACCGCGGGAACGGGTCGACGCCGTCGCGGTGGACCAGACCGATCCCGATCAGGTCGTGCGTGCCACCCGCGGAGCGGACCGGCTGTTGTGGGTGAACCCGCCCGCCGTCGAGGGTGACCCGGTCGCGCACTACGCGCACACGGGTGCGAACGCGGCGCGCGCGGTCACCGAGAACGGGATCGGGCACACCGAACCTGCGGGCCCGCCGCGCGCCGGAGGGGCGCGGCGGACTCCGGGCTCAGCTGCGGCGCTTGGCCAGGTAGTCCGCGACGACCTCGGCGCCGAGACCGTCCAGGCTCGGGTTCACCACCCGTCCCCCGCAGCGGCGCGCGACCCGGTCCATGAACTGGGCCAGGCGCGGGTCGTCGCCGAGGACGAAGAACGTGAACTGGGCGTCCATCCCGGTCAGCCGGTCGATCCCGTCGATGGTCGCCCGGATCGTCTCCGGCGCCGGCGGGTAGTCGAACCAGGCCTCACCGTCGGGTTCGAGGTGCGCGGTCGGCTCGCCGTCGGTGACGACCAGGACCACCGGCATCGCATCCGGCTGCCGGGCCAGGCGTTGCCGGGCCAGCAACAGGGCGTGGTGCAGGTTCGTGCCCTGCGCGTAGACGCCCTCCAGCCCGACCAGCTCACCGAGCTGCACGGTCTGGGCGTGCCGGCCGAACGTGATGATCGACAGGTCGTCACCCCGGAACCGGGTGGAGATCAGCTGGTGCAGCGCCAGCGCGGTGCGCTTCATCGGCACCCACCGCCCCTCGGCCACCATCGACCAGGACGTGTCCACCAGCAGCGTCACCGCCGCGCGGGTCCGCTGCTCGGTCTCGGTGATCTCGACGTCGGACACGTCGAGGGTGCGGGTGTCGCCACCGGCCCTACGCAGCTGCGCGTTGAGCAGCGTGCGCGGCACCGACCAGGCCTCGGTGTCGCCGAACGCCCACGGCCGGGTCGCCCCGGTCGCGTCGCCCGCGGCCCCGGCACGGCGGGTCTCCCGCTCGCCCTGGCGGCCGCCGATCCGGTCGGCGACATCCCGCAACACGGACTGCCCGAGCCGGCGCAACGCCTTCGGCGAGAGCATCAGGGAACCGTCCGGCGTGCGCTCGAACAGGCCTTGACGCTGCAGCTCGCGCTCCAGATCGGCCAGCGTCTTCGCGTCGACGGCGGCCTGCGGGCCGAGCGCTTCGGTGAGCGCGTCGAGGTCGATGTCCTCCATCCGCGCACCGGGGTAGCTCTGCGACAGCTGCTCGGCCAGCGAGTCCAGCTGCCCCAGCTCCTCCATGGCGCGGGTGGCCTCGCCCATCCCCATCGGGTTGTCCCCGCGGAACCGGCCGGAGCCCTCCCAGTCCTCCCCCGGGCGCATGCCCTGCAGCTGGGCGTCGAGCTGCTGCAACGACTCGGCCAGGCGCGGGTCGCCGAACGCCTGCTGCGAGAGCTCCATCAGCTCGGCCCGCTGCTCGGCCGACATCGAGTTCAGCATCCGCTGAGCGGCCGCGGCACGGGCGGCGAGCAGGTCGACGAGTTCCTCGGTGTTGCGCGGGTTCTCCGGGAAATGCTCGCCGTGCTTGGCCATGAACTCGGCGAACTGCTCGGTGGTGTCGTTGCCCTGCGCGTGCTCGGCGAGCAGCGCGTTGAGGTCGTCGAGCATCTCCCGGATCCGCTCGAGGGCCTCGGAGGAGGCGTTCTGCCCCATCGACTCCAGGGCCTCCTTCATGCCCTGGAAGCGCTGGTCGAGCATCTCCCGGCCGAGCAGGTCCTTGATCTCCTCGTATGCCTGGCGGGCCTCCGAGGAGCGCCAGTCGTACTCGTTGAGTTCTCGCACGGCACCACCGGTGTCGTTCGGCAGCGCGTCGAGCTGCATCTCCCGGAAGCGGGCGTCGTCGGAGTCCTCGTTGCGAAGAGACTCCTTCTCCGCCGTCATCGCACGCTCCAGGAGCTCGCGGACCTCCTGGAGCGTGCCGTCGACATTGTTGTCCCGCTGCAGATCGCGGCGGCGTTCCCAGACCTGGCGGGTCAGCTCGTCGAGCCCGGTCCGGTTCTCCAGCCCACGGCGCATCAGTTCCTGCAACGCCTGGCGGGGCGAGGAGCCCTCCATGACGTCGCGGCCGATCTGGTCCACCGCCTCGCGGATGTCGAACGGCGGGGCCAGCGGATCGGGCCCGCCGGTGTACGGCCCGTACGCATAGCGGTGCCTACGGCGCCGGGGATCAGCCATACGACACCGTGTCCCCGTCGTCGGAGGAGTCCTTGGCCAGCTTGCGCGTGAGGAACAGGTACTCCAGCGCGAGCTCGGCGGCCGACGCCATCGGGCCCGGGTCCTCGGTGCCGGCCGCGCCCAGCTTCGTGGCGACCTCGGTCAGCGCGCCGACCGTCGGCAGCGCCGCGACGACGTCGGCGGCCGGGACCCGCTCCCCGGTGCGGACCGGGCGGGTGGACACCTCGGCCGCCAGTTCGTCGAGGTCGACGCCGCGCAGGGCGAACCGGGCGGTGTCGGCGACGGCCCGGCGCAGCAGGTGCTCGAGGACCTCGTCCTCGCGCCCCTCCTCGCCGGAGGCGAACTCCAGCTTGCCGCGCAGCACGGCCGGGACCGACTCCAGGTCGACCGGGCGGGCGTAGGCGCGGTCCTCACCTGTGATCGCGGCCCGGCGCAGCGCCGCCGCGGCGACGGTCTCGGCGGCGGCCACGGCGAACCGGGCGGACACGCCGGAGCCCTGGTCGATCGCCGAGGACTCGCGCAGGTGCCGGGTGAGGCGGGCGACGACCTCGATCAGGTGCTGCGGGACGTCCGCGGCCAGGTCGGCCTCCTGTGCCACGAGCGCCACCTCGGGGGCGAGCTCCAGCGGGTAGTGCGTGCGGATCTCCGCGCCGAACCGGTCCTTGAGCGGGGTGATGATCCGCCCGCGGTTCGTGTAGTCCTCCGGGTTCGCGCTCGCGACGAGCAGCACGTCCAGGGGCAGCCGCAGCGTGTAGCCGCGGACCTGGA
>JAKDNL010000587.1 GCA_030451825.1 Pseudonocardia sp.
CCTTGACA
Source organism: Pseudonocardia sp. (assembly GCA_030451825.1). Lineage (GTDB taxonomy): Bacteria > Actinomycetota > Actinomycetes > Mycobacteriales > Pseudonocardiaceae > Pseudonocardia. The sequence goes on from JAKDNL010000587.1 coordinate 9, forward strand.
ATGACCCGACCAGAATCAACCGCATGCCCTCACCGGGCAGACACTGTCTCCGGGATGGCCGGGGGTGTGGCATCCCGGAGACCTCCCGTCGGGCCACCACACGCCGACCCGGGGTAGGGCGGGACGAGTTCGGCCGGCGGTTGCGTCGAGGGCCGCTCCCGGGCCACCGTGCGGTCGGGGGCGTTGCCTAAGGGTGGTTCTGTTGCCTCGTCGTCCTTTCGGCAGTCAGCCTTTGTCGCCCGGTTCAAGCGTTGGCGATCATGAGGTCTGACCTGCCGCGATCCGCTCGCCGGCGTTGCTTGGGCTGAAGCGAATCTTTGGGCAAGATCCGCCAGTTGCTCAGCCCGGGCATCCCTCCGGATTACCACACAGCCGCCCGACAAGGCCGTGACGATTCGGTCGACTCGCTCGGTAGCCGAAACGCTGGACCGCGCACGACCGACATCCCGGGTAGTCGGTGCGGCGATCCGGCGGTCGCGCCGTCGGGGTGGGCGTCGCGGCTTGAGGAGCGCTACGCCGAGGTGTTCACCCCGTCCGACGTCGCAGGCGACGACCTCGTTGCGGTCGCCGAAGGGCTTCTCGGTAACGAAACATGAGCCACTTACGACTGAGGTCGACCAGAACGTGGACCAGAGTCGAGGCGGCTCGGCCGGGAGGAGCCAGCGGTGTACCGAATCTCGAGCGGGTGGCCTGCGCAAGACCTGTGGCCGCCGTTGTCAACGATTCGAGTTTCCTGGTGCGGCGGCGCGAACAGGTCCGCTCTCAGCGATCCCGACGAATCGGTCCTTTGACGGTCACTGTTAGGAGGAGGTGCGGTCGTGTCCGGTGCTGATGTCGTCCGGCGCCTGGTCGAACTCAGTCGCCTGCGGGCGGCTGGCGCCCTCGACGATGACGAGTTCACCCGACTCAAGCGCAAAGTGTTCGCGGAGGCGGAGGCCGCGTTGGCGGTTCCCGCATCCGCCCCGCCGCTTCCCGATCCCGCCCTCGCCGGGTCCCTCGCAACCCCCGTGCTCTCGCCTTCGGTCTCAATGCCAGAGGGCATGGCGGTGCCGGGATCGGCGGGCGGCCCGCCCCCGCAACCGGGCGAGGCCGACGTACCACGCTTCCGCGCCCACGGCGCCTCCCTGGACGGGGCCACCCGGAACTGCGCCTACTGCGGCGAGGAGATGGGGCGTGGTCGCAAGGCCGAGTGCACAGGTTGCGGGTGGCGTGAGGGGCTCGTCCCGGTTGCGGAATCGCGGGATTCCCACGGCCGCACGATTACGCGCTTCGACCAGGAACAGCCGATGCGAGGCGCGCGCTTGGGGCTCGTGCTGCTTACGACGGCCTCGTTCTTCCTGTTCGTCTTCGGGATGGGCGAGAACGTGCTACTCGGGCTTGGGGGCCTGGCGTTGCTGGCGCTAGCGATCTGGGCGTGGGCGGTGACACGTTTTGGCACTTACTTCTTCGGGCTGCCGCCGGGCAAACGGGCGCTGGCGAAGACGGTCGTCTACCTCGGTCGCTATCTAAGCTTCTGCCTCTTCATCGGCATCATCGTCAACATATTCTTCCGGCCACGGATCTTCGACTGATCGGTGTCGACGGGAGCACCTCCATCGTGGGGTGCCCCTGGGACACGGAGGCGCATCATGGCGGACGACGTCGTCGAACTACTATCCGAGCTGCAGTCGCTGCGTGCGGACGGCAGCCTGTCCGGGGACGAGTTTGCGACGGCCAAGCGGATCCTCCTCGCCGGGCTGGACGGAGGATCGTCCGGGCCCGCGGTCGTCGGGCCGTCTCCGGTCGCCGGGTCGGCGCCCGTTGGCGCGCCTGACTCGGTGGAGCCGGAGCCGGGGGTGGACGCGCCCGGCTCGGTGCCGGCTCAGCCGGGACCGACCGACGGGGCGGTGCGGCCGTACGCTTCCGTGGCGACCGCGCCCACTCTGGGGCAGCCCACGCCGACTGGCCACATCGATCCGCTCGTGGCTCCGCCGTCGCCGACACAGAGAATGTCGGCGCTGCCCGAACCTGTCCCCCCAGGGGCGACGGCCTCGCCCGAAACCGGTGGGATCCGGCTGACTGCACCCGTGCTCGCTACGGTCGTGGCGGTACTGATCGTGGCCGTCGGAGTGGTGGCGGTCGTCATCAGTAGCGGGACCGGTAGCTCGGGCGGCGTCGTAAACGATGGCAGTACGGCTCAGCCATTCGCCGACGCCGGAGGGCCTGTTACCGAAGGGGAGGCTACAGCCTTCGTCGAGAACTACTACTCCCTCCTTCCTGGCAACACCTCTATGGCTTTCGCGTCACTCAGTCCGAGCTTGCAAGAGCAGTCGGGCGGGTTCGAGAGCTACCGCGAATTCTATCAAACCCTAGATTCAGTCCGTGTCGAGGCGTCATACATCGGCGTGGACGGCACCTTACACGCGACGATCATATTCACGAAGACGAATGGAGAGACTACTCGCGAATCTTACCGATTCACTATTGGTCGAACCTCTGGGGGGTACATAATGCAGGCTGCTAATCGCGGCTAGATGTAGCCTTTATTTTGCCAAGGGGAAGCTTGGCTGGTGGACTCCATTTTCACGCATCCCGATATGGGCGGATGCGGGATCCCGGAAGGATCTCCGGATGACTTCCGGGGCCGCGGGAGGCGTTCCAGCGCGTCGCGTACGAATTGATCAGTGTCGGGAGCACTCCGTCGTGGGTGCCCCTGGGACACGGAGGCGCATCATGGCGGACGACGTCGTCGAACTGCTTACCGAGCTGCAGTCGCTGCGTGCGGACGGCAGCCTCTCCGGGGAGGAGTTTGCGACGGCCAAGCGGATGCTCCTCGGCGGGCTGGACGGGGGGTCCTTCGGGCCCGCGGTCGTCGCGCCGTCCCCGGTCGCCAAGTCGGCGCCCGTTGGCGCGCCTGACTCGGTGGGGCCGGAGCCGGCGGTGGACGCGCCCGGCTCGGTGCCGGCCGAGCCGGGACCGAGAGGGGGGACGGTGCGGCCGTATACCTCCGCGGCGACCGCGCCCACTCTTGGGCAGCCCGCGCCGCCTGGCCACACCGATTCGCTCGTGGCTGCACCGTCGCTGACAAAGGAGGTGTCGGCGCTGCCCGTGCCTGTTGTCCCCGCAGGGGCGACGGCCTCGCCGGACGGCGGTGGGAGCCGGCTGACTGCACCCGTGCTCGCTACGGTCGTGGCGGTACTGATCGTGGCCGTCGGAGGGGTGGCGGTCGTCATCAGTAGCGGGCCCAGTAGCTCGGGCGGTGGGTTGACCGCCCTGGAGGTTCAGTCGCCGTCGGCCATACCGGCTCCGATGGGAACGGCGGGCGCCTCGCCCGATTATGGCGGCTCGGTGAGCAGCGGAGGATCGGCGACTGGGAATCTCGACCGGACGGTCGCGTCGGACCGCGCCACTGTGGATGGGATCGAAGATCGGTGGGTCCCGCAGCTCTCGGCGAAGCGTGATGGTCTGGTCATCGATGGCCGACGGTACGACGCCGCGGCGATTCTTGAGGATCACTTGTCCCTACGGGCCCGCTACCCGTCGGCGGTGCTGTTGTGGTCGGGGGACTACCTGAGCTTCCGCTCCAACGGCTATTGGGTCACCGTGCTCGCGCAGCCCGCAGCTTCGTCCACCGAGGCGAACCGGTGGTGCGACGCGAACGGCTTCGCGCGCGATGCGTGCTACGCGAAACTGGTCTCGCGCTCCAGTGGCCCGTCCGGCACCTCCGTCTATCGATGAATGCCTATCGATGAATGCCTAGCTAGATCGACCTGAGGTCGCTGACGGCGCGTGACTACGTCGCTCGCCGCCGCATAGAGAGAAATGCCTTCGGAGCTGGCGATCGGCTCTCAGAGACCGAGGAGGTTTCGATGCATCGACGGTTGTGGTCCGCGCTGATGGTTATGGCAGTGGCTGCACTGTCGCTCGTCGCAGTTCCCGTCACCGTCGCGGCCAGCACTCCGATCGTGGGAGCGGACTCGAGCCAGGGCACGGTCGCTCCGCAACCGGGTGCGTGGTAAACATTCAGCCTGGGTCGTGACCTGCGGATGAGCGGGACGGACGGGTGCCG
>JAKDNL010000588.1 GCA_030451825.1 Pseudonocardia sp.
GCGGCGGTCGCCGCCGCGGACGGGTCGTCGCTGGTCTCGCCCAGATGGCCGAGCAGGATCTCGGCAAGCAGGTGGTAGCGACGGGTCTCGCCACGGGCCAGACCTGGGCGAGCCCGATAGATCACCCGTGGCCGCCCACGTCCCGAGGGCGGCTCCGGCACCCGGTCGAGGAACCCGTCGCTGACCAGGGCCTCGAGGTGGAACCGGGCGGTGTTGGCGTGGATACCGACGTGGTCGGCGATCTCGTGCACGCCCAGCGCCCCCTGCGTAGCTTGCTGGACGGCCCCGAGTACCTGTTCGCGACGCTCATGCACCGTCGTCACCTCCGGGCGGATGCGGGGGGAACCCCGCGATCAGGGGCGTGTCGGCAGCGACGGCGCCCGTCCTGGCCGCTCCACCGGGGCTTCCCAACGGGGTCTCGCGACCGGGAAGGGTCTCGTCGAAGAAGCGGGCGTTGTCGCGGATGTGGACGCTCCACTGCTCGGGCAGGTCGTCCTCGTAGTAGATCGCCTCGACCGGGCACACCGGCTCGCAGGCCCCGCAGTCGACGCACTCGTCGGGGTGGATGTAGAGGGTTCGGCCGCCCTCGTAGATGCAGTCGACCGGGCACTCGTCCACGCAGGCGCGGTCCTTGACGTCGACGCAGGGCGCCGCGATCACATATGTCACTCAGCTCTCCTCGTCCCAGGCCACCCAGTTAAACACTAATAGCACTTGTATCAATAGAGTGAGTGCTGGTGGACTGCAGATGAGGCCGCGCCCGCGTCGCGGCGAGACAGGAGAACACGGTGGCATCGGCTAGGGAGATCCACATCGAGGGCACCGGCACCGATCCGGCGCAGCGGGCCCAAGCGGCTCTCTGGCACTACAACGCCGAGGTCCGCGCCGACCTCGCGGCGAAGGTCGTGCTCACCACCGAGCTCGACCTGTCGGTGACCGACCGGGAACGGGCGCAAGAGGCGCTCGTCGAGTACTGCTCCGATCACCTGCTCGGGCATACCGCGGCGACCGACCGGGCGATCTACGCGGTCGCCGCCGGCGCTGCGGAGACCCGGCTATTGGTACGCGCACTCCGTGCTCACCATCGCCTCATCGCCGACCGGATCGCCGATCTGGACCACGCCAGCGGCGCCGCCGAGGTGGCCGCAGCGGCGCACGCGATCGGCGCCGTGCTGGGCGCCTGCCATCTGATCGAGCGGGAGGTTCTCGTCCCGACGCTGGCCTCGCTGCCCGGAGTGGAGCTACCTGAGCTGGTCCACGACGTGATCATCCTGGTCGGCGGGGGAACTCTGGACGTACCCGATGTGCTCGACGTGCGGGAGATCCCGCACGGCCGACGGCACCCTCGCATCTTCGGGATCTTTGCCCGACTCTCCACCGGTCAGTCCTTCGTCCTGGTCAACAACCACGACCCCAAGCCGCTACGCCGTGAGTTCGAGGCCACCTTCGCCGGGCAATTCGGATGGGACTACCTGGAGACGGGCCCTGACCGGTGGCAGGTCCGCATCGGATGCCTCGCCCGGGGCGCGTGATCGGACGGTGGCGGCCGTACCCCGGGTACTCCACGACATGGAGCCGATCGTCGCCGATCACAGCGCCCACCCGGGGGGCGTGCTGTGGCGGCTGTCCGAGAGCGGCCGCCAGCTCGATGCCAACGTGCTGAACCTGTCTGCGCGTCAGACGATCGGTGTCCACGCCGAACCCGAGCTCGATGTCCTCCTGCTGATCGTGGCCGGCGCCGGGACGATGGCTACCGAAGAGGGGCCGCTCGCACTCGTGCCCGGCGAGCTGATCTGGTTGCCACGCACCTCGAGTCGCAGCATCACTGCCGGCGTCGAGGGTCTCGCGTACCTGACCGTGCACCGACGCCGGCCGGGTCTCCAGATCGGATCGCGAAACCGATGATCTTGCTGATTGTCGGCAGTCAGGCCTGGTCGTTCTTGGCGGATGACTGCCCCTGACGCGCCTGCTCCGCGGGCGGAGTGTCGGTGGAGCCAGGGATCCCCTTCCTGGACCGGGCGTGCGGAGCGTCCCGCCCCTCGCGTTCCGCACGCCCGGGTTCGCGGCGCCGATGTACAGGACACACCGCCTGGCCACCTTGCACGAAGGGCGCTCGAGTTCACCACGGTGGCTCGGCCCACGCGTGGTCCGCGATGTCATGCCGTCCCAGCCGCAATGCCCGTCCCGATCCGCTCGCACGAACTGGAGTACCGATGACTCGGCCTCACGCCGTGCACGCCGTCGGCAATGCGGCAACCGCACCCCGACCCGAGCCGCTGCTCGGTGTGCGGGCGATGTTGGTGCGCCAGCGCGACTTCCGCCGCGAGCAGCTCGAGGCGCACGAGCGCCGCGACACGACATCGGCGACGGGTGCGGCGCTGGACCCGACCTGCGAGGTGAACGCCCTCGTCGCGGCCGGCGCGCGGCGCGCGCTCGCCGACATCGAGCTCGCGCTGTCCAGGCTCGCGACCGGGCGGTACGGGCGCTGCCGCATCTGCGACACCGACATCCCACTCGCCCTGCTCCAGGCCATCCCGCAGACCACCGTGTGCCTGTCGTGCCTGCAGTCCATCGACCATTCCGGGGGCTCCGACGATCGGACTCCGGCGGTGGGGTCGGCACGGCCGAGGCATGCTCCCGGGTATCGGCGATGAGCGGCTTCGCAGCGTCGGGGCTCACCCCGGCTCCCGGTGGCCTGCTGCCGGTCCGCTCGTCCTCACTCGGCCCAGGAGCTGCCGGCGTCGCGGTGGCACGCCACCACCGGCGGTGTTTCTCACCGCTCGCGACCGCCGTCTATGGGGGTCTCGCCGTTCGTCGCCGGATCGTCGTGCCAGGTCGGCAGCGCGAGGGTGGCATCCGTCCGGCGCAGCTCGTCGCGGTGCAGTGCGCTGAGGCGGGTCAGGATCTGCTCTCCGTCGTGGGTCAGCAGTACCCGGACCGCGCGGGCGTCGTCGGGGTGTGGCGCGCGTTCCACCAGGCCTTGGGCCTGCGCGCGGTTGACCAGCTCGACGACGCTGTGGTGGCGGAGCTGGAGCCGGTCGGCCAGCTCGCGGACCGAGGCCCACTCCCGCTCGGGGTAGCCCTTCAGGGCCAGCAGCAGCTGGTAGTGCTGCGGGGTCACCCCGTGGCTGCGCACGGTCTCCTCGCTGAAGCGCAGGTAGCGGCGGATCCCGAAGCGGAACCGGGCCAGCGCCTCGAAGTCCTGCTTGGTCAACGAGCCGTGGTCCGTCCGGTCGTCCTGGGTCGCCACGCCCACATCCCACCACGTGCGCACCGCGTCCCGTCTCGTCATCTCCTAAGTATATCGTGTCACGATATGTCGTGCTACGATACATATTGCCGTGACCGGACAACCCGCCCGGGCGGCGCGGTCACCCTTTCACCGGAGGCCCATCATGCTCAGTGATCACGAGATGAAGACACTGCGTGAGCTCGAACGCCAGTTGCTCGATGACGATCCGGAGTTCCCCCGGCGTTTCGACACGCGAGCGCGCCGGCTGGGCGGCAATCACCTCGGGATGCCGGCTGCGACCGCGATCGCGGTGGTGATGGTGCTCGCCGCGGTCTTGCTGGTGGCCGGTGCACCGGGCGCCGCACTGGGGTTGGTCACGGTGACCGGGGTGCTCTGGCTGGCCTGGCGGTGGTGCTATGCGACCACGTCCGACAACAGCTCACGGGACGACCACCACTCGACCTGAGACGACCGCGTCAGACCCGGCCGGCTCGCGACTGGATGACACGAGCGCAGACCGACCGAAGCGGAGAACCGACGCCGGAGGGCGACATGATGATCACCGTTGTTGTACTGATCGCTATTGCAACCCTGGCCCTGGTGCTGCTCGGGTCCAGCGTCAAGGTGATCACCCAGTACGAGCGGGGCATCGTGTTCCGCTTCGGCCGGGTCCGTCCCGAGACCCCGGGGCCGGGGCTGGCGCTGATCGCGCCGGTCGCCGACAAGCTGCAGAAGGTCAACATGCAGGTCATCACCCAGCCGGTGCCGGCCCAGGACGGCATCACGCGGGACAACGTGACCGTCCGCGTCGACGCGGT
>JAKDNL010000589.1 GCA_030451825.1 Pseudonocardia sp.
CATGCGGAACCTCGAGGTGAACTGAGCCGGGCGCGACCGAGCTCGTGGCCGTAAGTCCAGACCCTCATGATCGCCAGCGCATGATCAGGTAGGCACGGTGCACTGTCCGATCATCACGCACGCGCCACTCCCCGCCGCCGCCGGTGGCGGCCATCCTCCACCCCTCACACGCGACCGCTTGTTCCCCGACGTACCGGTCAGCGTGTCAGGCGTAGCCGCGCACACCCGCCCGATCGCGCGGTCGACGTCGAGGTGCCACAACCGCACGGTCCTGTCGCGGCCCCCACTCGCGAGAACGCCGCCGGCGCCGAAACTGGTGGCGTAGATGTTGTCGGTATGCCCGGTGATCGGGTCACCGACAGAGCGCCCACCGACCGGGTTGGTCATGTCCCACAGCGCCACGGTCATATCACTGCTACCCGTCGCCAAGGTGGTGCCGTCCGGGCTCCAGGAGACACCGCCGACCGACTCGGTCTGTTTGAGCAGCGGCTGCTCTTCGCGTGGCCGACTCGGATCGCTGAGATCCCAGATGTGGGTGGTGTGGTTGGCTCCGACACTGGCCAACCGTGTCCCGTCCGGGCTGAACGCCACCTGGTAGATGTCATCGGTATGCCCAGGCAGCGGTCCGCCGATCGGGCGCGGACGCGTCGGGTCGGCGACGTCCCAGAGCCGGACTGCATGATCGTTGCCTGCGGTGGCCAGGACCCGTCCGTCCGGGCTGAAGTCGACAGCGGACACCAACTCGCCCGGGGTGGAGGGCAGCGGTTCGGGCAGCGCCGTCGGGCGGGCCGGATCCGCGAGGCTGAACAGGCGCGTCAGGCCTTCGTCGGTGCCCACAGCCAGCGTCTGCCGGTCGGGGCTGATGGCCACGCCGGCGCCCACACCGGACAGGGACAGGTCGGCACCGACCTGGCGGGGGCGGTGGGGGTCGCGGATGTTCCACATCCGGACGGTGTGACCGCTCGCGGCGGCGAGCACGCTGTCGTCGGTAGCAATCGCCAACGAGTCCACGGACCCGTTGCCCGGCAGCGGCAGCGGTGCGGCCGTGCGCACCGGAGCTGCGGTGTCGGTGGTGTCCCACAAGTGCACTGCGTTGTCATCGCCTCCGCCGCCGACGGCCAGGGTGTCCCCGCCGTGGCTGAGGGCCAGGGAGGTCACGTTCCCGGCCACACCGGACAAGCGCGTCGCGGGCAACGACCACGCCCGCACCGAGTCATCGGCGCTGCCGGTGATCAGGCTGTGCCCGTCGGGGCCGAACGCCAAGGTTCCGACGCCGCGGGTGTGCCCGGTCAAGGGCCGACCGATCGGGGTCGGCCGGCTCGGATCGCTGATGTTCCACAGCGTGGCGGTATTGTCCGCGGCGCCGACGGCGACCGTCTGCTCGTCCGGGCTGATCGCTACCGAGAGGATCGACGGCGAAGAATCCAGGCCGCTGCGTGTCTGGCCGATCATTCGTGCACGGCCCGGATCTGCGAGGTCCCACAGCCGGAGCACGCTATTGCCGCCCCCGGTGACCAGGATCCTGCGGCTCGGGCTGAACGCGACCGCGTGGGCGATACCTGTTCCGCTGGGCAGCGGCGCCAGCTCGGCCGGGCTGGTCGGGTCGGCGATGTCCCAGAGACGGGTGGAGCCATCGTCGCCGGCCACCGCCAGCGTGCGGTTATCCGGGCTGATGGCAGCGTTGCTGCCGTAAACATCGGTGGTCGTACCGGGCAGGCGCAAACCCAGATCGACCGGCCGCGCCGGGTCGGCGATGTTCCACAGCCGGGTGGTGCCGTCGGTGACCACAATGGTCAGCAGCCGTCCATCCGGGCTGGTGGCCAGCCCACCGATACGCTGCCCAGCCTCGACCGGCAGCTGCGGAGTCAGCGGTACGGGGTGGCGCACATCGCGGACGTTCCAGATGCGAAACGTGCTCTGGCCAGGCCCTTCTCCACCCGCGCCCGTGATCATGAGATGGCGGGCGGGGTCGATGACCATGCTGGTCACCGGTCCCGGCGCGGTCAGTGTGGCTGGAGGCGGCCCGTCGGGGCTGGCAGACCACAGCCGGATGGTGCCGTCCTCGGCCGCGCTGATGATCGTCGAGTCGATCTGACCCACGGCCCGCACGTTGTCGGTGTGGCCGTGCAGCGGCCGCGCCAGCGCCGTGTTCTCGGTACTCAGCAGCGCTGTGTAGAGCTCGGGGCTGGGCTGCATCCGGTAGGCGGTGAGCCAGAGCTGGGCAGCCAGCGACGAGTCGGTGGGCGTGAGCTGCTTGGCGTGGGCGATGACCTCCGACAAGATCGCGCGTTGTGAGGCTTGGCGCTCGCCCACCCACGCGATGACCGCGACGGTGCCCGCAGCCACGATCAACACCGCGGCCACGATCGCCGACGCCCACTGCCGGCGGCGACGGATGGAGGCCAGGTGTTCCTGCCTGTCGCCCGCAGCGAGGAACTCGCGCGATACGTCGTCGATGTGGGTGGCGCCGCCGGCTGTGACCCGGTGTGCGTCGGCGAGCACCGTGCCCCGCAGAAGCTGGTCGGGCGACCGTCCGGCCTCGTCCCACTGCCGCGCGCGCAGGGCGATGTTCTGGCGCTGCACATGGTCCGCGCGTTCGCTGTCGATCGTGTCGCGCAGCCGTTGCCAGGCCCGGATCAGGGCCTCGTGGGTGATCTGGACGGTGTCCTCGCCGATGGTGATCAGACGCGCATCGGCCAGGATTTCCAGCGCCCGCCCGGTGCGGCCGTCCCCGGGGTCGGGCAACTCGGCCCGGTCCAGGTGGCGGCGAGTGTCGTGGCCGGGATGGTCCCCGACCCGCACCAGTTGCACGAGCAACGCCAACGCGGTGTCCTCGAGCCCAGCTCGCTGGAGCTCGTCCCAGGCCTGGTCGGCGGTATGGGTGACGGCTCCGTCGATCCCCCCGACCCGCTCGTAGGCCCGGACAGTCATCGGCCCGGACTGGTTCATCAGACGCAGCACGTGGGAGATCAGGGGCAGTTTGCCCTCGATCATCCCGCCGCCACTGACCCCCGCATCGGCGAGCAGCCGGTCGACGAGACCGGGGCCAACAGTGATCCCTGCGCGGCGGGCCGGCTCCTTAACCGCTTCGGTCAACGCCTCGCCGGTGAGCGGGTCCAAGTTGAAGGGGGCGTCGAGCGCTGGCTTCAGCGACGGTATCCGGCGGAGCTCCGGATAGAACTCGTTGCGGCACGCGATGACGACGACCGCGGCTGCGGTGTCCGCGGCCGCGGCCCGTGGTGTGGCCGCGTCGACGAGGGCGGTCACGAACCGGTGCCGGACCGCCTGGTCAACCTGGAAGATCTCCTCGAACTGGTCGACCACCAGAATCATCTGTCTGCCGGGGGGCAGCCGCAGGGCGGCATCCTCCGGATCCGCCGTCGCTCCGCCGCTGGCGTCGAGGGCCTCTGCGAGAGTAAGCAGCGGGTTCGGTCCGGGAGTGAGGACTGCCGCTGGCCAGTCGGTGACCGTGGTGTCCGTGCCCAGCCCGTGCCGCTCGAGGGCGGGAAGCAACCCCGCCGCGAGCAGGCTGCTCTTCCCGATCCCGGATTGCCCCAGAACGAGCAGGACGCCACCGGTCGGTGACTGCCGCAGACTGCCGAGCCGGCCACGCATTGCCTCGATGTCACGGGCGCGGCCGAAGAACCGCTCGGCATCGGCCCGGCCGAACGGCTCCAAGCCTTGATAGATGATCGGGGGGCCGTGACCGGCGTCGGTGCTCCCGCGGCCGGACTCGCGCAGCGCGCGCTCATAAGCGTCTTGCCACCACGCCGCCCGCAACAGCGTCTCCCGGGCCTGGCGCGGCGGGTTCCTACTGTGCTCCCGGACTCCGAGCACCATCAGCTCCAGTGGGCGGAAGCTGGTGGGCAAGGTGGCGCCGCTCAGCCAGCGACTGATGGTCGGGCGCGACGGCGCCTCTGCGTCGCCGATCTGCGCCGCCCACTCAGCCAGTGCGCGCGCCGACGCGGGCCGCGACCCCGGCACCTCCCTCTCTGTCAAGCTGATCATGGGCAGATGATCTACTCGAAACTGTTGGTTTGA
>JAKDNL010000590.1 GCA_030451825.1 Pseudonocardia sp.
CGTAGCCCTGCTGGCCGTAGCCGCCCTGCTGGTAGCCGCCGCCGTCGTAGCCCTGGTCGTAGCCCTGCTGGCCGTACCCGGGCGGCTGGCCGTAACCGGGCTGCTGCGGGTCGTAGCCCTGGCCCTGGTCGTAGCCCTGCTGCGGGTAGCCCCCGTAGCCCGGCTGCTGCTGGCCGTAACCGGGCTGCTGGCCGCCGTAGCCCTGGCCGGGGTCGTACCCGGGCTGCTGCTGGCCGTAGCCGCCGTAGCCCTGCGGGTCGTAACCCTGGCCGGGCTGCTGGCCGTAGCCCTGGCCCTGGCCCTGGCCCTGGCCCTGGTCGTACCCGGGCTGCTGTCCGTAGCCGGGCTGCTGTCCGCGCTCCTGCTCGTAACCGGGAGGGGCGTAGGTCTGCTGGCCGTATCCGCCGGGGGCGCTACGGTCGTAGCCGTACTGCCCGTTCTCCTCGGGGTGGCCCGGTTGCTGGCTCATGGGTGCTTCTCCTGCGGTGCGAGCTCTGATGGCGGCCCGACGGGAAGCGTCGGGGTCGACAGCCGAGCGGGTGCGGAACTGTCCCGTGTGCAGCGCCTCGGAGCGCTCCAGAAAGACTACGACCTCACCGTAGGTATCCCATCCCTGGTCGGTGAGTTCTGTCGCCACGTGCGACGACAGGGTGTGGATGATCTGGTCCTGGTCATCCGCCATCCGGTCGAGATCGGACGGACTGAGCATCACGGTGTACCGGTTGGGCGCCAGCAGGCGTCCTCCGGCGAGCTGCTCGATGTGGTCCTCGGCTTCCCTCAGCAGTGCCTGTGCAACTTCCTGTGGGACGACACTGCCTCCGAAGACCCGCGCGAAAACGTCTCCGACCATCCCCTGGAGACGCCGCTCGAAGCGGTCCACGCGACCCAAACGATCTCCTCCGTTCGCAATCGGCGTGTCGATGACGACCCCGATCGTATCTGTGCTAGCTCGCGGCGGCTCTCGACCCCCGGACGTTCACCGGTCCCGACCCCCTGCGCGTGCCGGCGCGGAGGGGTGCTAGCTTTTCTCCTGCCAGGGCGAGTGGCGGAATGGCAGACGCGCACGGTTCAGGTCCGTGTGTCCGAAAGGACGTGAGGGTTCAACTCCCTCCTCGCCCACACACTTCACATCTCTCTCACATCACAGGATCTCCTCCTCTCCACGAGGGATCCTTCTCCCTTCCGGTCACCGGCGCCATCGCACGGTCGCGGGACGTGACCACCCGCACGGGTGCCCTTCCCGTCCCGGACCGCCGTCGCGGTCACGCAGGGCTCGCCGATCCGGATGGTCGGCCATCACCAGCACGTCCGCCGACCCGATCGGGTCCCGCTCAGCCTCGTACCGCGCGAACGCCTCCAGCGTCCAGTGCTCGTCGCGGGGCAGGTGCCGGGCCAGCGCCGCGGCGGCCATCCGCAGGTGCACCGCGAGCTCGCAGGCGAACCCGCGCCCGAGCAGCCGCGCGCCGGCCAGCAGCACGACGCCGTCCGGGCCGATCGGCAGCCGGTGGTCCCGGTAGGACCGGTCGCGGTGCGCGTCCCACAGCCGGGGCAGCACCGTCCCGGGCCCGTCGGCGGCCGCCGGTCCGAGCACCTCCCGTCGCAGCGCGGACTCGTCGAGCCACCCGTCGAGGAACATGTCCGGGTCGGTGTGCCCGGACTCCAGGCGTACCGACGCCGGTCGCAGGAAGTCGTCGGTGTCCACGACGACGGCCGACCGCCCGCGCAGGCGCACCCGTTCCGCGACGTCGTCGGCCAGTTCCCGGGGCGTGGCCGGGGGCGGCCCGTCGATGAGGACCCGCACCCGCCCGGCCCGTGCGCAGACCCGGTCGGCCAGGTGCTCGGCCAGCGCGGCCGCATCCACCGGACGGAACGAGCCCGTCGCCGACGTCGCGGATCCGCGTTCGGTCATCGGCGCGTGCCTCCTTCGAGGAGTCGTGGTGCTTGTCCCGCCGTGGCGGGTGGCCAACACTAGGCGGGTGAACCCGGACGAGCCCGGCGTCGGCGGCTCGTTGCGGCGAGCACTGCGGATCGTCGAGGCGGTCGCGGACGCCGGGGACGGGGTGACGGCGAAGGCACTGGCCCGCCGGCTGGGGACGCCGCTGCCGACCGTCTACCGGGTGCTGGGGACGCTGGTCGAGGAGGGCTATCTGGTCCGGCTGCACGCGGTGCGCGGCTACGGGCTGGGCTACCGGGTGGTGGACCTCTACCGCGGCCTGACCGACCAGATCGTGCCGTCGCCCGCCGTGCGCGAGCTGCTCGCCGAGCTGCACACCGGGATCGGCGCCGCGACCTACCTGGTGCTGCTGCGCGACACCGACGTGGTGGTCGCGCACGCCGACTCCTGCACCGCGCACCCCGGCGTGCCGGGGCTGCGGGTGGGGGAACCGGTACCCGGACACGCGACGGCCCTGGGCAAGGCGGTGCTGGCGCACCTGGACCCGGGCCGGCTGGCCGACGTGCTCACCCGTTGCGGCACCGCGGCGTTGACCGCGCACACGATGACCGAACGGCGGCTGCTCGACCGCGAGCTGCTGCGCGTGCGCTCGGCCGGGGTCGCGGTCGAGGTGGAGGAGTACCGCCGCGGCACCGCCGGGATCGCGCTGCCACTCGACGCCGGCGGCCGGTTCGCGGCGCTGGGGGTCTCGGTGAGCCGTGCGGAGTTCGGCACCCGCCGCTGGGAGCTCGAGCGTGCCGTACGGGACGCGGCCGGTCCGCTGACCCGCCAGCTCGCCGGCCCGGGAGCCGCAGCCTCCGGCTGAGCCTCCGGACCGCCGACGTCTGGGCCGATGTCCGTGCCGATGACCGTCGCGGGACGTTTCCGTCTGACGGAAGGTCGCGGGCGCACATGCGCCGTCGGGACTAGGTTGCGGCCCATGCAGCCCGGTACGATCCTCGCCCGCACCGACCCGCCGTTCCGCGCCGATCACGTCGGCAGCCTGCTCCGGCCTCCGGAGCTGCTCGCCGCCCGCTCCGAGCACGCCGCGGGCCGGCTCGACGACGCCGGCCTGCGCGCCGCCGAGGACACCGCGGTCACCGACGTCGTCGCGATGCAGGAGGAGCTCGGCCTGCGGTCGGCCACCGACGGCGAGTTCCGCCGCACCTCGTGGCACATGGACTTCATCTACCGGCTCGGCGGCATCAGCAAGACCGGCGACCGGCTGGAGGTGAAGATGCGCAACGCCTCCGGTGCGAACAACTTCACCTCGGCCGGGATGGCGGTGACGGGCAAGGTCCGCCTGGATCAGCCGATCTTCGCCGAGGACTTCCGCTACCTCGCCTCGCAGGTGCGCACGGCCACGCCGAAGCTGACCATCCCGTCGCCGAGCATGGTCTACGCCCGCGGCGGGTCCGCGGTGATCGACCGATCGGTCTACCCGGACGTCGAGGAGTTCTGGACCGACCTCTCCGCCGCCTACGCCGACCAGGTCAGCGCCGTGCACGAACTCGGCTGCCGCTACCTGCAGCTCGACGACACCGCGCTGGCCTATCTCAACGACCCGGCGCACCGCGCGGACCTGGCAGCCAAGGGCGACGACCCGGAGACGCAGCACCTGCGCTACATCCGCCAGATCAACGCGGCGATCGCGGACCGGCCCGCGGACATGCGGGTCACCACCCACATGTGCCGCGGCAACTACCGCTCGTCCTGGGCGGCCGAGGGCGGCTACGACCACGTGGCCGAGGCGCTGTTCGGCGAGCTGGCCGTGGACGGGTTCTTCTGCGAGTTCGACGACGAGCGCTCCGGTGGGTTCGAGCCGCTGCGGTTCGTACCGAAGGGCAAGCAGGTCGTGCTCGGCCTGGTCACCACGAAGACCGGCGAGCTCGAGGACGCGGATACACTCAAGCGCCGGATCGACGAGGCGGCGAGGTTCGTCCCGCTCGACCAGCTGTGTCTGTCCCCGCAGTGCGGCTTCTCCTCCACCGTCGAGGGGAACTCACTGAGCGTGGACCAGGAGAAGGCGAAGCTCGCGCTGATCGCGCAGGTCGCCCGGGACGTCTGGGGCTGAGCAGCCGGGCGTCCGCACGGACCGGGGCCGGGCT
>JAKDNL010000591.1 GCA_030451825.1 Pseudonocardia sp.
AGCGCCCGGCTGGACGCGGTGCTCCCGGCCCTGCCCGCGCCGCTCGGGCCCGCGCTGGCAGCCGCGGCGACGCCGGGCGAGCTCGGACTGCTCGGCACCCTGGTGTCCGCGCGGCTCCCGCTGTCCGTGCTCGACGAGGTCCGCACCCGCCGATGGGCCGGCGCGGTGCAGGGGACGCTGGCCGACCTCGACCGGTTCCGGGGCGAACCGCGCCCCGGCCTCGACGTCGTCGGTCCGGGTGTCCTCGACCTGCCGGTGACCGAGATCGACCAGGCGGCGCGCGACGCCGCCGCCTCCGGCTTCTTCGGACGGCGCAAGCGCCTGGTCGCCGTGCGCGACCGGCTCACCACGGTGTTGCGGCCGGGCGTGACCGTCGCCCCGAAACGGCTCCCGGCGCTGACCGCGGCGCTGGTCGTGCTGCGCGAGCAGGCCGACGCGCTCGGCGCCCGGATCGCCGCGATCCCCGGCCTGGTGCTGCCGCAGGGCTTCAACCCGTTCGACGACGGCGCGCGCGCCGGTCTGGACGAGCAGGTCGAGCGCCTGCGGTGGGCCGCGCGGGCGGTGGACCCCGCACCGAATCCCGCCGGACACGGCACCGGATCCGGAGTCCGGCCCGGATACGTCGAGCCGCTGCGCCGCGCGCTGTCGGACGGCGGGAACGCCGACCCGCGCCCGGTCCACGAGGCCGCCGCCGCGGCCACCGAGCTCGCCTCGGCGTGCCGGATCCCGCCGGACGCGCTGGCGGTCTGGGCGGGCGAGCAGGGCCTGCTCGGCCGCTGGCGGGCCACCTCCGCCGACCGCGGACCTGCCGAGCCGCCGCACCTGCCGAGCCTGCGCCGCTGGATGGACCTGCTCGGCCACGTCGAACCTCTGCGCGGCAACGGGATGGGCTCCACGCGCTCGGCCGTCCTGCAGGGTGTGCTCGACCCGGACGACGCGCGCCGGTCGTTCGAGCTGGGCCTGGCCCGGGCGTCGGTGGGCGAGCGCCTGCGCCGCACCGAGCTGGACCGGTTCGACGCGGGCGCCCACGAGCGCGCGATCAGCCGGTTCGGCACGGCGTCGGTGGCCACCCGCGAGCACCTCGGCGCGGTGCTGCCGCAGCGCGTCCTGTCCCGCCGGGACTTCGACGCGAACGCGACCGCGGGGCGGATCGGCGAGCTGCGCCGCCAGCTCGGGAGCCGGCGCGGGAAGAAGATCCGCGAACTGATGACCTCCTACGGCGACCTGATCACCCGCGTGCTGCCGTGCGTGCTCGTCAGCCCGGACTCGCTGGCCCGGTTCTTCCCGGCGGCCGCGGACCAGTTCGACGTCGTCGTGTTCGACGAGGCCTCGCAGGTCCGGGTCGCGGACGCGGTCGGCGCCATGGGCCGCGGACGCTCGGTGGTGGTGGTCGGGGACAGCAAGCAGATGCCCCCGACGTCGTTCGCCGAGACGGCCTCCGGCGGTGACGACCCGGAGTCCGACACCGCCGCCGACACCGTCGAGGACGAGGAGTCGATCCTCACCGAGTGCGTGCAGGCCCGCGTCCCGGCACAGCAGCTGTCCTGGCACTACCGCAGCCAGGACGAGGCGTTGATCGCGTTCAGCAACCAGCACTACTACGGCGGGGAGCTGTCCTCGTTCCCGGCGCCGGCCCGCGACGGCGCGGCGGTGTCGCTTGTGCGGGTGGACGGGCACTTCCACCGGGCCGCCGGGAACGGGAAGCTGCTGCGCACGAACCCGATCGAGGCGCAGGCCGTCGTCGACGACGTCGTGCGCCGTTTCGACGAGACCCCGGACGCGCTGCCCTCGCTCGGGGTGGTCACGTTCAACCTTCAGCAACGCGCGCACGTCGAGGGACTGCTGCGCGACCTCGACGACCCGCGGATCGCCGCCGCGCTCGACGACCCGGACGGGCTGTTCGTGAAGAACCTGGAGAACGTGCAGGGCGACGAGCGCGACACCATCCTGTTCTCCACCGCATTCTCGGTGAACGACCGCGGCGTGCTGCCGCTGAACTTCGGGCCGCTCAACCGCGCCGGTGGCGAGCGCCGGCTCAACGTCGCGGTGACCCGCGCCCGGCGTCAGGTCGTCGTGTTCTCCAGCTTCGACCCGGCGCAGATGCGCACCGAGGAGACGTCCTCGATCGGTCTGCGGCACCTGCGGACCTACCTGGAGATGGCGGCGCACGGGCCGTCGGTGCTGCCGCGCGACCGTCGCCGGCGCAGCGTGCCGGACCGGCACCGCGACCAGGTCGCCGACGTGCTGCGGGGTCGCGGCGCGGCCGTACGCACCGACGTGGGCCTGTCCGGGTTCACCCTGGACCTGGTCCTCGCCGAGGAGTCCGCCCCGGACCGGCCGCTGGTCGCGGTCCTGCTGGACGGTCCGGACTGGGGCCGTCGCCTCACCGCGCGCGACCGGGACCGGCTCCCGCACGAGGTGCTGGGCGACGTGCTGGGCTGGCCCCGGGTGGAGCGGATCTGGATGCCGTCGTGGCTGGCCGACCCGGACGCGGTCGCCGACCGGCTGATGGCGGCCGTCGAGGACGCGCACCGGGCCCCGACGCCGGAACCGGCCCTGCCCGTCGCCGCGCCCGTTCCGCCCGCCCGGGAGCCGGACCGGCCGGTGGCCCGCACCGCGGCGCGTGCGGACGAGCCGGAGAGCCCGACGCTGATCGCGGCCGGCGCACCGCCCGCTGCCGTGGATCTCGTCTGGCCGGGTGCGGCGACCGAGTTCGTCCCGTGGGCACCTCGCAGCCTCGGGCCCCGCGACGTCCTCGACGCGCTTCCGGAACGCGGGGCCGCCGCACGGGTCCGGTCCGCGCTGGCCGAGGTGGTCGCGGCGGAGGGCCCGATCCCCGCCGAACGGCTCGCGCGCCTGGTCGCGAACGGTTTCGGGCTGAGCAAGGTCGCCGGGGCGCGCCGGGACGCGATCCTGCGCCACCTTCCCCGGGACGTGCGCGGAGACCGCGCGGAGCGGGTGGTGTGGCCGGTCGAGCGGGACCCGGAGCAGTGGCCCGGCTACCGACCGGCGCCGGACGGGCAGTCGCGGCCGATCGAGGACGTCCCGTTGCGGGAGATCGGCAACGCGATGGTCGCCCTGGTCCGCGCGAGCGCGGGCATGCCCCGCGAGGAGCTGCACCGCGAGACCCTGAAGGTGTTCGGCCTGCGCCGGCGCACCGGCGGTGTGGTAGAGCGCCTGGACGCGGCGCTGCAGCTCGCGCACCGGTCCGGACGACTGCGCGTGCCGGGGGACGGCACCGTCACCACGGGCGGCGACGCGACCTGACGATCGGGCCCGTCGACGGGGCCGCCCGTGTGACCTGCTCCGTCACCGCTTGCAGGGACGTAGCTCAGTCGTCGCGCTCCTGAAGGGCCCGGAGCTGGTCCCTGACACCGGTGAGACTCCACCTCGCGTGACCGCCGGGGGAGACGAGGTCGGGGATCAACTCCCCGGACTGTCGGTACCGCTGGATGGTCCGCTCGGACAGCGACAGGGCTCTGGCTAGCTCTGCTGTCGTCAGCAACCGATCTTCGGGCACGTCGTGCAAGTTACCCGCCTGTATGTCGTCGTGACCCCTTGTTGGCGGTGTCTTCAGATACTGTCAGCACGGGGCGGTATTTGGCGGGCTTAGCTAGAGGTGGCGGCAATGAGTCATGGCATGACGGTGTGGCAGGACCGGGAACTGTTCCGCTGGACGGCGTGGTGCGGCGGGCGGGAATGCCGGGGGAGCTCCTGGGACCCGCTGGGGGCACGGCTGGCGGCAATGGCGTGGATCGGGATGCTGGACCACCGTTCGGCGGCCGACGTCGTGGCCGCACTGGGCCGGATCAGGCGGGAGTTCGACCGGGGCGTGCCGGTAGGGTCCAGCGGTGACTCGTCTAGGCCGTCCGAGTGAACATCCGGAGGGTCGGGTTCGCACCGGCGACCTGGACGGGTACGCATGATCTGACCAGCACGAATCCGTTCGTTTTGCCTGGTCAGGGGGGCGGTAGCTCAGCTGGTCAGAGCAGCGGACTCATAACCCGTCAGGTCGTCGGTTCGAACCCGACCCGCCCCAC
>JAKDNL010000592.1 GCA_030451825.1 Pseudonocardia sp.
CGGTTCACCGCCGGGCCGGGACCCGGCCGGCGACCGCCGTGCACCGCCTACTGAAGCGATCACGAACGGTGACCTGAGCCACTCGGGACGGGTGGACGTTGCCTTTGCCACATCTCCTGTCGGGAAGTCCCGCGGCCAGAACTCCTACACTCCCCGGTAACCCCACGCGCCGGAGCTCCGGGCCGGCGAGTCGTCATGACCGCGAGGAGATCGAAAAGTGCCCGCACTGCGCAAAGTGCTCGTCGCCAACCGTGGAGAGATCGCCGTCCGGGTGATCCGAGCTGCCAGGGACGCGGGCCTCGCCAGTGTCGCGGTCTACGCCGACCCGGACCGGGACGCGATGTTCGTCCGCCTGGCCGACGAGGCGTTCTCCCTGGGCGGGTCCACCGCCGCCGAGTCGTACCTGGACTTCGACAAGGTGATCGGTGCCGCCACGCAGGCCGGCGCGGACGCGATCCACCCCGGGTACGGCTTCCTGTCCGAGAACGCCGACTTCGCCCAGGCCGTGATGGACGCCGGCATCACCTGGATCGGCCCGACCCCGCAGGCCATCCGCGACCTCGGGGACAAGGTCACCGCCCGGCACATCGCCACCCGGGCCGGCGCGCCGCTGGTCCCCGGCACGAACGACCCCGTCGAGAACTCCGACGAGGTGATCGCGTTCGCCAAGGAGAACGGGCTGCCGGTCGCGATCAAGGCCGCGTTCGGCGGTGGCGGGCGCGGCATGAAGGTCGCCCGCGAGGAGTCCGAGATCGCCGAGCTCTACGACTCGGCCGTCCGCGAGGCCACCTCGGCGTTCGGGCGCGGTGAGTGCTTCGTCGAGCGCTACCTGGACCGGCCGCGCCACGTCGAGGCGCAGGTGCTGGCCGACACGCACGGCAACGTGATCGTCGTCGGCACCCGCGACTGCTCGCTGCAGCGCCGGTTCCAGAAGCTCGTCGAGGAGGCGCCCGCGCCGTTCCTGTCCGACGAGCAGCGCGCCAGCATCCACGAGGCGTCGAAGAAGATCTGTCGCGAGGCGGGCTACCACGGCGCCGGGACCGTCGAGTTCCTCGTCGGCGAGGACGGCCTGATCTCGTTCCTCGAGGTCAACACGCGTCTGCAGGTCGAGCACCCGGTCTCCGAGGAGACTTCCGGGCTGGACCTGGTGCGCGAGCAGTTCCGGATCGCCGAGGGCCAGAAGCTGAACCTGACCGAGGACCCGACCCCGCGCGGGCACTCGATCGAGTTCCGGATCAACGGCGAGGACGCCGGGCGGAACTTCCTTCCCGCGCCGGGCACCGTGTCCAAGATCTGGTACCCGGCCGGTCCGGGCGTGCGCGTCGACGCCGGCGTCGAGGACGGCTCGGTGATCGGTGGGCAGTTCGACTCGCTGCTGGCCAAGCTGATCGTCACCGGCTCGGACCGTGCGCAGGCGATCGAGCGTTCCCGCCGCGCGCTGGCCGAGTTCCAGGTCGAGGGCATGGCCACGGTGCTGGAGTTCCACCGGCTCGTCGTGTCCGACCCGGCGTTCGCCGCGTCGACGGCCGAAGACTTCACCGTGCACACCCGCTGGATCGAGACCGAGTGGGACAACACCGTCCCGCCGTTCGACGGCGGCCAGGGCACCGAGGAGGACTCCGGCGAGCGCCAGACCGTGGTGGTCGAGGTCGGCGGGCGACGCCTGGAGGTGTCGCTGCCCGGCGACCTCGCGCTCGGCGGGGGTGGCGGTAACGGCGGCGGCGCGAAGGCCGCTCCCCGCAAGCGCGGCGGCAAGGGCGGCGGCGCCAAGGCCTCCGGCGACGCGGTCACCGCGCCGATGCAGGGCACGATCATCAAGGTCGCGGTCTCCGACGGCGACCCGGTCTCCGCGGGCGACCTGATCGTCGTGCTGGAGGCGATGAAGATGGAGAACCCGGTCACCGCGGCCAAGGACGGCACGGTCACCGGCCTGAACGCCGAGACCGGCTCGTCGGTGTCGCAGGGGACCGTGATCTGCGAGATCAAGGACTGAGCATGGAGCGAAGCGGAACTGCGCATCAATACTGAGCACGAAGCGAAGCGGAGCTGCGCATCGATACAGGTTGGTCATGGAACCGGTAGAGATCAACGCCGGCGCCTGGCATCTCCGGGCGCTGCGGGCCGACGACCGGGTGGACGACCGTCCGGCCGTGCTGGAGTCCGCGGTCGACCCGGAGATCCGGCGCTGGCGGCACCGCCCCGATCCGACGTCGGCGGCGGTCGGCGCCTACGTCGCCGAGCGGATCGCCGGGTGGACCGACGAGACCCGCTGCACCTGGGCGGTCTGCGAGCCGACCACCGGCGAGATGCTCGGCGAGGTCGGGCTGGAGCACCTGGACCTGCCGATGGGCACGGCCGAGGTGACCTGCTGGGCGCTGGAGCGGGCCCGCGGCCGCGGGATGACCCGGGCGGCGGTGGGCGCGGTCGTGCGGTTCGGCTTCGGCGGGCTGGGCCTGGCCCGCATCACCTATGGCTGGGCCGAGCCGAACACCGGATCCGCCCGGATCGCGCAGTCGCTGGGGTTCGTGCCGGAGGGACGGTTGCGCGCGGCCTGGCTGGCCGACGACGTCCGCAGCGACGTGCTGGTCAGCGGACTACTGGCGGACGACCCGCAGGCCTGACGCCCGGGCCTGCCCGCACGCGACGCGGGGTGCCCGCGCGCGAGGTTCGGCACCCCCATCGTTGACGACTGCCCGCGGGCGACCTAACGTCGTCGCTCGCCAGGTTCGAACCGCTGCCTCGCATCGCACTGGACAAGTACACAGCGATCGCAGTGACCACCCGTGTGTCCACCCCACGGGGCCTGAGCTTCTTCCGCCACGCGGGGTGAACCGCGCCGCGGATCCGCTCACCACGTCGGCACCGCCACGCCGTGAGCAGTCATCGACTCACTTTCGACGACTGGGATCCGTCATGCCCCCCATGCACTACGTCACCACCCATATCCACACCGACGGCCCGATCCCGGGCCCGCACTCGCTGCTCACACTCGCCTCGGCCGCGCATTCCGCGGACGGGGCCGTGATCGGCACGTTCTCCGCGAACATCCGGGAGCTGCCCGGGGCCACCCTGCACCCGACCGCGCTGGCGACATGGCGCAGCCGGGCGGAGGACTGGCTCAGCACCCGACGGGCCGCGCGCCCGCCGGCGCAGGTCACGAACGCCTACGCGAGCTGGGTCGAAGGACTCGGCGGAGCGCCGGTGTTCGTCACCGGCCCGGACGACCCCGACCACCTGTTCTGCTACTGGTACCTCCAGCGTTTCGCAGAACGGTGGCCGTTCGCGGGCACCACCTCCGCACCGGAGGTGGACGGCCGGTTCCGCGCGACACCCCTGTGCACGTTGCAGGTGTGCTGCCCGGAGCCATCGGCCCTCGCGGCCTGTTAGACCCCCGACGCCCCTGTCGGCCCGGATCGCGACCGGGCCGATGGGGGCGTCGTCGTGTCCGGGGGCATGTCCTGCGGCGGGCCCGTTCGCGATCGCAACGGATCCCGGTCCGGGAGGCCGGAACCGTTGGGGTGCGGCCCTAGCGTTGGTCCCGGCACCGCCACCGTATCGACGCGCGGCTGCGCAGGCTTCGCGCTCGTCCTCGGCGAGGGGATCGACGCGCGGCTGTGCAGGCTTCGCGCTCCGTCCTCTGCGAGGGATCCATGTCCGACCGTCCCCTACCCGACGGCCCACAGCCGGACGACCATCGGCCCGCCGGTCCCGCACCCGACCTGCGGCTCGATCCCCCGTCGCTGACCCGGCTGCGCTCGGCGCTGGACGACGCCCTGGCCCGTCTGGGAACGGCCCTGCGCGATCTGCAGGCCGACGCGCGGCTGCCGCGCCCGTGGCTGGGCGATCCGGTGAGTGCCGCCGGCGCGTCGGGGTACGCCCGGCACTGCACCGACGGACCGGACGCGGCGGTCGGCGCGCTCGCGGCCTACCGCGCCGAGCTGGAGCGGGTCCGGGACGGCCTGGGCGAGACCGACCGGAGCTACGCCGCCACCGAGGACACGGTGGCCGCGTCCTGGGGCGGCTCCCGATGACCGCGCC
>JAKDNL010000593.1 GCA_030451825.1 Pseudonocardia sp.
CACCGGGGACGGGGCTCGACCGACCGTGCGGGTGGTGCTGCAGGTGCACGGACAGGGCCGGCTCACCGACGCCGCCGCGCTCTGGGACGGGCCGGTGCCCGGCTTCACCCCACGCCACCGGGTCGGCACCGCGCTGGCGCTGCGCCGGGCCGCCCAGCTCTGGGCGCCGCTGGAACGGCTGTTGCGCGACGCGGTCCCGGACGCGCTCGACCTGGACGACACCGACCTCGCCGACCTGCTGGCGTCGGGGGCCGCCGCCCTGGCCTCCGGGGGCGTGGACGTGCACTGGCCGCGCGGCATGCGCGCGGACCTGCGCCCCCGGATCGTGGCCGGCCGCGGCGACGCGGGCTCGTCCGCGGGCCTGCTCGACGGCGGCGGGTCGGTCGCGCTGGACTGGCAGGTGGCCCTGCGCGGCGACCCGCTGACCGTCGAGGAGTACGAGACCCTCGCCTCCTCCTCGTCCCCGCTGGTCCGGCTGCGCGACGAGTGGGTCCTCATCGACCCGGCGCTGGCGAAGCGGGCGGCGCGGACCGGTCCGGAGGAGGTCTCCGCCGTCCGGGCGGTGGCCGCGGCGCTGGCCGGCGAGCTCGTCGTCGACGGCGTCGCGGTCCCGGTCACGGCCGAGGGCGGGCTCGCCCGGCTGCGCGACGTCCTCGCCTCCGCCCCCGAGGCGTTGCCCGAACCCCCCGGCCTGGCCGCCGAGCTGCGGGCCTATCAGCGCCAGGGTCTCGGCTGGCTGGCCCGCCAGTGCGGCGCGCCGGGCGAGCCCGGCCTCGGCGGGTGCCTGGCCGACGACATGGGGCTCGGCAAGACGATCACGGTGATCGCCCTGCACCTGCACCGCCGCACGATCGTCACCGGCGAGACCCTGGTCGTGTGCCCGGCGTCGGTGCTGCCGAACTGGGAGCGGGAGATCCACCGTTTCGCCCCCGGTGTGCCGGTCACCCGCTTCCACGGCGCCGGACGCTCCGCGGAGATCCCGGACGGCGGCATCCTGCTCACCACCTACGGCACCCTGCGCGCGGACCCGGCACCGCTGGCCGCGCGGCAGTGGGACCTGGTCGTCGCCGACGAGGCCCAGTACGTCAAGAACGCCCGCTCGGACACCGCCCGCGCGCTGCGCACCGTCCCGGCGACCGCACGGGTCGCCCTGAGCGGGACGCCGGTGCAGAACCGGCTGGCCGACCTGTGGGCGATCCTGGACTGGACGACCCCCGGCCTGCTCGGCGGCCGCACCGAGTTCGCCCGTCGCTGGGCGGACCCGATCGAGTCCGGCACCGACCCCGTCGTCGGCGGTGCGGAGCCGGGGACCCCGGGTGCCGCGACCGACCGGCTGGCCCGCCTCGTCGGTCCGTTCCTGCTGCGCCGGCGCAAGTCCGACCCGTGTGTCGCGCCCGACCTGCCCGACCGCACCGTCACCGACCGCCCGGTCGGGCTGACCCGCGAGCAGGCCGGGCTCTACACCGCCGCCGTGGACGCCGCGACCGGCGGCCTCGCCGGCCGCGGCGGGGTCGGACGCCACGGTGCGATCGGCGCGCTGCTCACCGCGCTCAAACAGATCTGCAACCACCCCGCGCAGTATCTCGGCGAGACCGGCCCCGACGTCGTCCTGGACCGGCGTTCCGGCAAGCTCGACGCCCTCGACGCGCTGCTGGGGCGGATCCTCGACGCCGGCGAGCGCACGCTGGTGTTCACCCAGTACGTCGCGATGGCCCGGCTGCTGGAGCGCCACCTGCGGCGACGGGGGGTGGAGACGGCGATCCTGCACGGCGGGCTGTCGCTGCCGGCCCGCACCGCACTCGTCGACCGGTTCCAGGCCGGGGACCTGCCGGTGCTGCTGCTCTCGCTGACCGCGGCCGGCACCGGGCTCAACCTGACCCGCGCCGATCACGTCGTGCACTACGACCGCTGGTGGAACCCGGCCGTGGAGGACCAGGCCACCGACCGCGCGCACCGGATCGGCCGCGTGCGTCCGGTGCACGTGCACCGCCTCGTCGCCGAGGGAACGTTGGAGGACCGCATCGCCACCCTGCTCACGCGCAAGCGCGCCCTGTCCGATTCGGTGCTCGTCCGCGGCGAGGACGCCCTGACCGGCCTGTCCGACGCCCAGCTGGCCGAGCTCGTCGCCCTCACCGCGGAACCCGCGGACGCGGACCCGGCCCCCGACGTCCCGGCCCGGGTCGCGGACGTACCCACCCCGGTCGCCGACGTCCCGGCCCCGGTCGCCGTGGCCGGTTCGGCCGGGGGATCCCGGTGAGCGTGGCGCGGGGGTTCCCCGCGTTCCCGGCCAGCCGCGGCACCGCCGCCCGTGGGCGGTCCTGGTGGGCGCGGGCCTGGGTGGCCGCCGTCGAGGACACCTCGCTCGAGCACACCACGCTGCGCCGGTCGCGGCGGGTGGCCGGGTCCGGGCGGGTCGGGCCGATCACCGTCTCCCCCGGCAAGCTGGCCGCCGCCGTCGACGACCCGGACGCCCCCGACGGGCTGCACGCCTCGGTCGGGCTCGCCGTCCTCACCGACGACGAGTGGGCACGCCTGCTCGACCAGGTCGCCGCCGAGTCCGGGCACCTGGCCGCGCTGCTCTCCGGGGAGGTCCCGCGTGCCCTGGTGCAGGCCGCCGACGCGGCCGGGGTGTCCCTGCTGCCCGGCATCGGGGACCTGGATCCGGAGTGCGACTGCCCGGACTGGGGCAACCCCTGCGTGCACGCCGGCGCCCTCTGCTACCAGGTGGCGTGGCTGCTCGACGAGGACCCGTTCGTGTTGTTGCTGCTGCGCGGGCGGGACCGCGACGAGATCGTCTCCGCCCTGAGCGCCGGCCCGGTCCGCCGCGTCACCGGTGACGGGCCGGCGGGAGCCGACGAGCAGGCACCCGACGACGAGCGCCTGGCCGCACTCGTCGAACGGGCCGCCGGCCGCGCCCGCGCGCTGCTCGCCGCCGACCCCGCGTGATCATCGTCTCGGCGGCGGACCGGCATCTCCTACGACATCCTCGCCTGGACCGTCGAGTGGTACGTGCGCGAGGAGACGCTGCGCGCGGCGAACCTCGCGATCATCGACCACCACCAGCGGATGCCCCTGACCGAGGTGTTCGGCACCGGCACCCTGTCCTCCTCGGACGGGCAACGGTTCCCGGTGCGGGGCAAGACGACGACCGGGCGGGAGATGACCATCCACGGCGGGCAGGTCCTCTCGACCTACACCCACGTCACCGACCAGCACACCACCTACGGCACGAAGATCATCGTCGCGACCAAGCGCGAGGCCCACTACGTGCTCGACGAGATCCTCGGCAACGCCACCGACATCCCGATCACCGAGCACGCCACCGACACCCACGGCGTCACCCTGGTCAACTTCGGGCTGTTCGACCTGCTCGGCCTGCAGCTCTCGCCGCGGATCCGGGACCTGGGCAAGATCACTCTGCACCGGATCGCCGCGAAGGCCCGCGCCGAGACCGGCTATCCCCATGTCGGGCCGCTGCTGTCCCGGCGGGTGAACGTCGAACTGATCGCCGAGCACTGGGACGACCTGCTGCGCCTGGCCGGGTCGCTGAAGTTCGGGCACGCCACCGCGTCGCTGATCGTCGGGAAGCTCTCGGCGTCGTCTCGGCAGAACGCACTCGCCGCCGCGCTCAAGGAGTACGGGGCGCTGCGGCGCACGATCTACGCCGCCCGCTACCTGTCCGACCCGACCTACCGGCGCAGGATCTCGCGGCAGCTCAACAGGGGCGAGTCGCTGCACGCCCTCAAGCGCGACCTGCTCTACGCCCACGAGGGCACCGTCCGAGCCCGACAGCTGCAGGCCCAGACCGAACAGGCGTGGTGTCTCACCCTGGTCACCAACGCCGTCGTGGCGTGGACGACCGAGTACTACGGCCTGGCGGTGGAGTCGATGCGCGCTGCGGGCCGGCGCGTCGACGATGAGGTGCTCGCGCACATCTCGCCGGCGCACAGCGAGAACATCAACTTCTTCGGCACGATCGACGTCGACATCGATGGCGAGCTGGCCCAGCTCGACCCC
>JAKDNL010000074.1 GCA_030451825.1 Pseudonocardia sp.
ACTTGCCGTTCCACTCGGTCCACAGCGGCGGGAAGTTGCCGACCTGGTAGCCGCCCGGGCCGACGTCCCACGGCTCGGCGATCAGCTTCACCTGGCTGATCACCGGGTCCTGCTGGACCAGGTCGAAGAACGTGGAGAGCCGGTCCACGTCGTGCAGCTCGCGGGCCAGCGTGGACGCGAGGTCGAAGCGGAACCCGTCGACGTGCATCTCGGTGACCCAGTAGCGCAGCGAGTCCATGATCAGCTGCAGGGTGTGCGGGTCGCGCACGTTCAGCGAGTTGCCGGTGCCGGTGTAGTCCATGTAGTAGCGCTCGTCGCCCTCGACGAGGCGGTAGTACGCGGCGTTGTCGATCCCGCGCATGGACAGCGTCGGGCCCATGTCCGAGCCCTCGGCCGTGTGGTTGTAGACGACGTCGAGGATCACCTCGATGCCCGCGTCGTGCAGGTCGCGCACCATCGCCTTGAACTCCGGCACCTGCGAGCCGGGCCGGTTGTTCTCCGCGGCGTAGGCGTGGTGCGGGGCCAGGAAGCCGATCGTGTTGTAGCCCCAGTAGTTCGCGAGGCCCTTCTGCTGCAGGTGGTGGTCGGTGATGAACTCGTGCACCGGCATCAGCTCGATCGCGGTGATGCCCAGCCGCTGCAGGTGCTCGACCATCGCCGGGTGCGCGATCCCGGAGTAGGTCCCGCGCATCTCCTCGGGGATCTCCGGATGCGCAATGGTGAGGCCCCGCACGTGCGCCTCGTAGATCACCGTCTCGTTGTAGGGGATCTTCGGCGGGCGGTCGGAGCCCCAGTCGAAGTACGGGTTGACCACCACCGACTTCGGCACGAACGGCGCCGAGTCGACGTCGTTGCGGCTGTCCGGGTCCCCGAAGTTGTAGCCGAACACGGCCTCGTCCCACTCCACCGGGCCGTCCACGGCCTTGGCGTAGGGGTCGATCAGCAGCTTGTTCGGGTTGCACCGCTGACCCTGGGCCGGGTCCCAGGACCCGTCGACGCGGAAGCCGTAGCGCTGGCCGGGTTCGATCCCGGGCAGGTAGCAGTGCCAGACGAACCCGTCGACCTCGGTGAGCCGGACCCGGGTCTCGGCCTCGGGGGCGTCGCGGTCGACGCCGAACAGGCACAGGTCCACCCGGTCGGCGGCGGCGGAGAAGATCGCGAAGTTGGTTCCGGCACCGTCGTAGCTGGCGCCGAACGGGTACGCGTGGCCCGGCCAGGGCTGCATCTGGAGTCCCTCACTTCCCGGCCGCGGCCGTGGTGGTGGCCGTTGGTGGCCGGGCCTCAACCTAACCGAGCACCCCGACACCGTGCCGTCGTGCGGGGCCGGAGCCGGGGTGCCGGGACGATCTCACTCCTCGGCGAACCGGGGCGGGAACCCGCCCGTGGCGATCGGGCTCCAGTGCGTCGGGGTGATGCGAATGAGCGCTTTGCCCTGGTCACACATGGCCTGGCGGTACTCGTCCCAGTCCGAGTGCTCGCCGGAGATCGAGCGGAAGTAGTCGACCAGCGGCTCCACGGCGTCCGGGAGTGTGATGAGTTCTGCGTCACCGTCGACCTGCACCCAGGCGCCGTTGAACTCCTCGGAGAGAACCACGACCGACGCCCGGCCGGCGCGGGCGACGTTTCTCGACTTGGCGCGCTCGGGGTAGGTCGCGATCGTGATCCGGCCCTGGCCGTCGACCCCGCCGGTGACCGGGGAACCCTGGACCCCGCCGTCGGACCGGGAGGTGAGAAGGATCATCCGGTGGCGCGGGCGGACGAACTCGAGCAGGTCGTCGCGCTCGACCCTGGTCGCGGTGGCAATCGTGCGAGGCATGCCTCCGAGCCTAGGAGGCGGGTCCGTGGCGTGCCCGGTCGCGCTAGGCTCACCGGCGATGACCACCATCTTCACGAAGATCATCGACGGTGAGCTGCCGGGCCGGTTCGTCTGGTCCGACGAGCACTGCGTCGGCTTCCTCTCGATCAACCCGCTCGGGCCGGGCCACACCCTGGTGGTGCCCCGCGAGGAGGTCGACCAGTGGGTCGACGCCGACCCCGCGCTGACCGCCCACCTGACCGAGGTGTCGCGCGTGATCGGTGTGGCCGTGCGCGAGATCTGGGCGCCGCCGCGGGTCGGCCTGCTGGTCGCCGGGTTCGAGGTGCCGCACCTGCACGTGCACGTGTTCCCGGCCTGGGACATGGCGGCTTTCGACTTCGCGAACGCCGCGGCATCGGTGGACGCCGCCGAGCAGGACGGTCACGCCGAGCGGCTGCGCACCACCCTGCGCGCCGCCGGGCACGGCGACCGCGTCGCCGGCGCGTGAACGGACCCCCGGTTCCGCCCGGAGGGGGCCCGCGCCGGTGCAGCTGATCCTGGTCCGGCACGCCCTGCCCGACCGCGTCGCGCACGGCGACGGCCCACACGGCGACGGCCCAACCGCCGACCCGTCGCTGACGCCGGAGGGGAAGGCCCAGGCCGAACGCCTGGTGACCGCGCTGCGCGACGACCGGGTCGACGCCCTGTGGTCCAGCCCGATGCACCGGGCACTGGAGACGGCGGCGCCGTTGGCCGCCGCGCTCGGGACCGAGCCGGTCGTCGCCCCGGACCTGCGCGAGTACGACGCCGAGGGCCGCGCCTACACCCCGATCGCCGAGATGGCCGAGGTCGACCCGGCCGTCTGGGAGCGGATGCGGTCCGGGCTGCTGCCCTGCCACGTCGACGTCGAGGCGTTTTCCGGACGGGTGGTGCGGGCCGTCGAGGACGTCGTCGCCGCGCACCCGGGCCCGGCGACCGCCGTTGTGGTGGCGCACGCCGGTGTGATCAACGCCTACCTGGCCTCGGTCCTGCAGATCCCGCGCCCGCTGCCGTTCCCGCTGGACTACGTCGGGGTCAGCCGCGTGATCTGCGCGCGCGGCGGGCGCCGCCGGGTGCGCACCGTCAACGAGGTCGCGCACGTCGCGGACCTGCTGTGAGACGAGCGGTCGCGACCACGCCGGATCACCCGGGACCGTCCGGCCCGCCGGTGCGACCTGTCGGCCGGTGCCGGGTCCGTTCGTCGCGCGTGACAGGCCGCTGACCGGCCGACGATCGCGCCGACCTGACGTAGCGCACCCGGTCTCCCTAGGCTCGGCGAATCGGCCGGTCCGGGAGGGGGCGTCGCGCGACGCACCGGATCGGGCGCGAAGGGTGTCGGCAGCGCGATGACAACGGCAGGCCACGCAACCCGGACACGGACGTCGACGTGACGACGTCGGTGTCGGGGTGGCTCGACGTCCGTCGTTGGCCGGTGTGGTCGCTGCCCCCGCGGACGGTGTGCCTGCTCCTGGCGGTGGAGCTGGCCGCGGCCGGGCTCGTCGTGGCCGGGCTCGTCGTCGCCCCGCCCGGCCTGACCCCCGTCCTCGGCGCGGCCGGGCTGGCGGTGCTCGGCATCCTGCACACCGAGCTCGCCACCGGTATCGAGCGGGTGCGGCGACGGGTCGCACACAGTTCCTACTTCGACCTCAGCTCCGTGTGGACGTTCACCGCGGCGCTGCTGGTCCCGGCGTCACTGGCCGGCCTGGTCGTCCTCGCCGTCTACGCGCACCTGTGGGTCCGGGTCTGGCGCCCGGCCGGGGCTCCGCTGTTCCGGCACGTCTACACGACGGCGACGGTGGCGCTCGCCGTGCAGGTGGCGGGCCGGCTGCTGGCTGACGGGTTCGGTTCCGGACCGGTCGACCCGCTCCTGAGCTACCCGTCGCTGGTGCTCGCGATGGTGCTCTACGTGCTGGTCAACCAGGTGCTGGTGGCATGCGCGATGAGCCTCACGGCCGAGCGCAGGCTCGCCTGGCGGGACCTGATCGGGGACTGGGACGACCACGTCCTGGAGGGCGCGACGCTGTGCCTGGCCGTGCTGGCCTCGGTGGCGGTGCTGCGGGCGCCGGTGCTCGTGTTCCTGGTGTTGCCGCCGCTGCTGGTGCTGCACCGCGCGGTGCTGATCCGCCAGCTCGAGGAGCGGGCGAACACCGACGCGAAGACCGGGCTGCTGACGTCGGCGGCCTGGCGCGGGCGGGCGGCCCGGTCGCTCCTGCGCGCCCGGCGCAGCCGGACCGCCGTAGCCGTGCTGATCCTCGACCTGGACCACTTCAAGAGCGTCAACGACACCTACGGCCACCTCGCCGGTGACGAGGTGCTCAGCGCCGTGGCCGGCGCGCTGCTCGACGAGGTCCGCGACGGCGACCTGGTCGGTCGCTTCGGCGGCGAGGAGTTCGTGGTGCTGCTCGGCGGGCTGCCCGCGGCCGAGGCCGGCCGGGTCCAGTCGCACGCCGCGGCCGAGCGCATCCGGCGCACCGTGCGCACGCTCACGGTCGACGTCGGCGGCCCGGACGACCCGGTGCCGATCTCCGACCTGAGCGTGTCGGTCGGAGCGGCGCTGTCCGAGCTGGACGGTCGCACGATCGACGAGCTGATGCAGATCGCGGACTACGCTCTCTACGCGGCGAAGCGGGGCGGACGCAACCAGGTCCGGCTCGGGCGCCCGGAGGGGATGGCACGCCGGCATACGGACGACGGTTGAGCCGCGCGCGGGGCACCCCCGGGTGTGCGATGGGTCCGGCCGGACGGTCGACTGTGCCGTTGCTCCGTAGAGTGGGGCCCGGCCCAGGGAGCGAGACGGCAGCGAGACGGCGCGGCCCCCGGCGCGGGCCGTGGAGGCAGGCGAGGAGGCAGTAGGTGTCTGACACGCGAGGTCCGGCGAACCGCGGTCTGGCGGCGATCCGGCGACCGGCCGACCTGCGCGGTCTCGATCCCGCCCAGCTGGAGCACCTCGCGGCGGAGATCCGCGGCTTCCTGATCAAGGCGGTCTCCCGCACCGGCGGGCACCTCGGGCCGAACCTCGGCGTCGTGGAGCTGACGATCGCGCTGCACCGCGTGTTCGACTCGCCGCGCGACACCCTGGTCTGGGACACCGGCCATCAGGCCTACGTGCACAAGCTGCTCACCGGCCGGCACACCGGCTGGGACCGGCTGAAGAAGACCGGTGGACTGTCCGGCTACCCGAGCCGTGCCGAGAGCGAGCACGACGTCGTCGAGTCCAGCCACGCGTCGTCGTCGCTGTCCTGGGCGGACGGGATCGCCCGCGCCGAGATGCTCACCGGCCGCGACCGGCACGTCGTCGCCGTGATCGGCGACGGTGCGCTGACCGGCGGGATGGCGTGGGAAGCCCTCAACAACATCGCGGCCGGCGCCGACCGCAACGTCGTGATCGTCGTCAACGACAACGGCCGCTCGTACTCGCCGACCATCGGCGGTCTGGCCGACCGGCTCGCCTCGCTGCGGCTGCAGCCCGGCTACGAGCGGATGCTCGAGGCCGGCAAGCACACGCTGCGCGGCACCCCCGTCGTCGGACCCGCGCTCTACGCCGGGCTGCACGCGCTCAAGGCCGGGGTGAAGGACGCGGTCAGCCCGCAGGAGCTGTTCTCCGACCTGGGCCTGAAGTACTTCGGCCCGGTCGACGGGCACGACATCGCCGCGATGGAGTCCGCGCTGAGCCGGGCCAAGCGCTTCGGCGGACCGGTGATCGTGCACGCGGTGACCCGCAAGGGCAACGGCTACCCGCCGGCCGAGAACGACGAGGCCGAGCAGATGCACAGCCCGGCCGCGTTCGACCCGGAGACCGGCGCCCCGACCGGCAAGCCGAGCACCGGCTGGACCGACGTGTTCGCGCAGGAGATGGTCGAGCTCGGGCACCGGCGCACCGACGTCGTCGCGATCACCGCTGCGATGCTCGGCCCGGTCGGGCTGGAGCCGTTCGCCCGCGCGCACCCGGACCGCTGCATCGACACCGGGATCGCCGAGCAGCACGCGCTGACCGCGGCCGCCGGGCTCGCCCGCGGCGGGATGCACCCGGTCGTCGCGCTGTACTCGACGTTCCTCAACCGCGCGTTCGACCAGCTGATGATGGACGTCGGGCTGCACCGCGAGGCCGTGACACTGGTGCTGGACCGCTCCGGCGTGACCGGAAGCGACGGCCCGTCGCACAACGGCATGTGGGACCTGTCGATCCTCGGCGTGGTGCCCGGTATGCGGGTCGCCGCGCCGCGTGACGAGCCGACGCTGCGCGAGGAGCTGGCCGAGGCGCTCGCCGTCGCCGACGGGCCCACCGCGCTGCGCTACCCGAAGGGCTCGGTGATCACCTCGATCCCCGCGCTGCGCCGGATCGGTGGCGCCGGGGACGCGGGCGTGGACGTGCTGCACGAGCCGTCCGAC
Source organism: Pseudonocardia sp. (assembly GCA_030451825.1). GTDB lineage: Bacteria > Actinomycetota > Actinomycetes > Mycobacteriales > Pseudonocardiaceae > Pseudonocardia. The sequence continues at coordinate 6,224 of JAKDNL010000074.1, forward strand.
GGCCGCTCCTCGGTGCTGATGGTCTGCGTCGGTGCGTTCGGCGAGCTGGGCGTGGCGGCGGCACGGCGCCTGGAGCAGCAGGGCGTCGACGTCACCGTGGTGGACCCGCGCTGGGTACTGCCGGTGCCGCGCGCGCTGCACGACCTGGCCCGCGAGCACGACCTCGTCGTGACCGTCAGCGACTGCGGCACGCACGGCGGCTTCGGCTCCGCGCTGTCCGACGCGCTGCGCGGCGACGAGATCGACGTCCGGCAGCGGGACCTGGCGCTGCCGCAGACCTACCTCGAACACGGCAGCCGCGACGACGTGCTGGCACGCACCGGGCTGACCGCGCAGGACGTCGCGCGCCGGGTCACCGAGTGGGCCGCGGCCGCCGTCCCCGGCGTGGCGGCGACGGTCGGGACCCGGGTCGAGTATCCGGAACAGTCACGCTGATGCGAGTGATCATCGTGGAGGACGAGCACGCGATGGCCGACGCCGTGGCCCGCGGGCTACGCCGGGACGGGATGGCCGTCGACGTCGCCTACGACGGCGACTCCGGCTCGGAGAAGCTCTCCTTCACCCGCTACGACGTCGCCGTGCTGGACCGGGACCTGCCCGGCCGCTCCGGTGACGAGCTGTGCGACGAGGTGCTCGCCACCGGCGGCACGACCCGGGTGCTGATGCTGACCGCGAGCGCGACCCTGGCCGACAAGGTGGAGGGGCTCTCCCGCGGCGCGGACGACTACCTGGCCAAGCCGTTCGACTTCCCGGAGCTCGTCGCGCGCGTCCGTGCCCTGGGCCGCCGCGCGAGCCCGGCCGTCCCGCCCACCCTGGTGGCCGGCGACGTCGCGCTGGATCCGGCACGGCGGACCGTGCACCGCGCCCGGGCCCTGGTCGAGCTGACCCGCAAGGAGTTCGGGGTGCTGGAGGTGCTGCTCGGCGCGGGCGGTGCCGTGATCAGCAGCGAGGAGCTGCTCGAGCGGGTGTGGGACGAGAACGCCGACCCGTTCACCACCACCGTGCGGGTCACCGTGATGACGCTGCGCAAGAAGCTGGGCGGGCCCGGGGTGATCGAGACCGTGGTCGGGGCCGGCTACCGGATCCCGGACGCGGGCTGAGACCCATGGGTCGGGGTCGTGCCCGGGCGGCCGGCTTGCGGCTCCGTCTGACGCTGCTGGCGACCGGGCTGGTCGCGCTGGCCAGCGGGCTGCTGTTGTGGCTGGGCTGGGTCCTGGTCGGCACCGTGGTCGCGACGACGACGGCGTTCCCCGCCGGCGCGACGGTGCGCATCGGCGAGATCGAGGTGCCGGCCGAGGTGGCCCGGGACACGGTGGCCGCCGCCGCCCGTTCCGAAGTGCTGCGCGCCGGGCTGATCGCGTTCCCGCTGGTGGTGCTCGCGGGCGCGCTGGTGTCCTGGATGCTGATCGGGCGGGTGCTGGCGCCGTTGCACCAGGTGATCGCGGCGGCACGGCGGCTCTCGGCGTCGTCGCTGGACGAGCGGGTGGCGCTGCGCCGGGCCCGCGGCGAGGTCGCCGAGCTGGCCGCGGGGTTCGACGCGATGCTCGACCGCCTGCAGGCCGCGTTCGAGGCGCAGCGCCGGTTCGTCGCCAACGCCGGGCACGAGCTGCGCACGCCGCTGGCCGTGCTGCGCACCGAGATCGACGTGACGCTGCAGGATCCGGACGCCGACGTGGCCGAGCTGCGGCGGATGGGCGAGGTGGTCCGCGACGCGGGACGGCGCTGCGACGAGCTGGTGGCCGGGTTGCTGCTGCTGGCCCGGACCGAGGCGAGCGGGCCGCTGGGGGAGGCCGACCGCGTACCGGTCAACCTGGCCGAGCTGCTCGTCTCCGAGCTCGACGGGGTGTCCGCGGTCGCCACCGAGCACGGGTTGTCGGTGCGCGCGGACCCGGTGCCGGCCCATACCCGCGGCGACGAGGTGCTGCTGCGCCGGCTCGTCGCGAACCTGGTGGAGAACGCGGTGCGCCACAACCGCGACGGTGGCTGGATCGAGGCCGCGACCGGGACACAGACCGGCGGGACACGGGCCGGCGACGACGCGGCGGTGGTCGAGCTGCGTGTCTCCTCGACCGGCCCGGAGCTGGCAGCCGATCAGGTCGCGGAGCTGTTCGAGCCGTTCCGCCGGGGCCCGGTCGCCCGCACGGCCCGGACCCGCGGGTCCGGGCTGGGCCTGTCGATCGTGCGGGCGGTCGCGGCGGCGCACGACGCGACGGTGGACGCCGTCCCGGTTCCGGGCGGCGGCCTCGAGGTGCGGGTGCGGTTCAGCTCGGCCCTGCCGAGTCCGGGGCCGAGCCCGGGGCCGCCGAGTCCGGCTTCGCCGCCAGCGCCCGTTCCAGGGCCGGGCTGAGCAGCTCGGCCTGCCACGGGCGGGCCCCGCCGGCGGTCAGCGCGGCCGGGACGTCGCCGTCGTCCGGCGGGGTCCAGCAGATCCGGCGCATCAGGTCCGGCTGCAGGAGGTTCTCGGCCGGGACGTCCCAGTGCTCGGAGACGGCGGCGATCCCGGCGCGCGCCGCGGACAACCGGGCAGCCGCGTCCGGGTCGCGGTCCCCCCAGCGCGCGACCGGGGGAGGGCCGTCGGTCGCGGCGGAGGCGCGCGGCAGTTCCTCGGCCGGCAGCGCGGCGGCCGAGGCCAGCGCGTCGAACCAGTAGCGGCCCAGCCGTCGCTGCGAGCGCCCGCGGAACACCGCGAGCCCCGCGAGGGCCTCGACCGAGTCCGGGTTGCGCACCGCGGCGTCGACGATCGCGGCGTCCGGCAGCACCCGCCCCGGGGCGATGTCGCGTTCGGCGGCGAGCTTGTCGCGGGCCTGCCACAGCGCGCGCACCCCCGCCAGCGGGCGTGGCTTGCGGACCTTGTGGATGCCGGACGTCCGGCGCCACGGTTCGGCCCGCGGGGCGGGCGGCGGTGCGGTGCGCACGGCCTCGAACTCCTGATGTGCCCACTCGATCTTGCCCTGCTCGGTGAGCAGCCCGGTGAGCACGTCCCGGAGCTCGACCAGCACCTCGACGTCGAGCGCGGCGTAGACCAGCCAGTCCTCGGGCAGCGGGCGGCGGGACCAGTCGGCGGCGCCGTGGCCCTTCTCCAGGGCGAGCCCGAGCAGGTTCTCCACCATCGGGCCCAGCCCCACCCGGGGCAGCCCGGCGAGGCGTCCGGCCAGCTCGGTATCGAACAGCGACGCCGGGCGCAGACCGATCTCGTCGAGACAGGCCAGGTCCTGGGACGCGGCGTGCAGCACCCACTCCGGACCGTCCAGGGCCCGGGCCAGGGGGTCGAGCGCCGCCGAGTCCAGGTCGGGGCGCAGGGGTATCGGGTCGACCAGCGCGGTGCCGGACCCCTCGCGGCGCAGCTGTACCAGGTAGGCGCGCTGGGAGTAGCGGAAGCCCGAGGCCCGTTCGGCGTCGACGGCGATCGGGCCGGAACCACCCGCGAACGCCTCGGCGACGTCACGCAGGGCCGCCGGCGTCGTCACGACGTCGGGCAGGCCGTCCGCGGGACGGAGCAGGGGAGTCGTGACCGGTCCCTCGGGGGTCGTGTCCCCGTCGCCGGCGTGCTCGGCTGCGCCGACGCTCGTTCCGCTCTCGGTGCCGATGCTCGTTCCGCCTGCGCTTCTCTCGGGCGAGCTCAGCGAATGACCCCTGCGCGCATCGCGAGGGCCACCATCTGGGCACGGTCGCCGGTGCCGAGCTTGCGCCCGATCCGTGACAGGTGACTCTTGACGGTGAGCGCGGACAGGCTCAGCGCCTCGCCGATCTCCTTGTTGGACTGCCCGTCGGCCACCAGCTGCAGCACCTCCACCTCGCGCGCGGAGAGCTCACGCGGGGTGTTGTCGGTGCCGGGCACCCGGCTCCCGGTGGCGAGCAGCGGGGCGACCGTCGGGTCGGCGTAGACGCCGCCGTCGAGCACCCGCTTCACCCCGTCGGTGACCACCGACGGGGAGGCGGACTTGAGCAGGTAGGCCTGCGCGCCCGCCTGGAACGCCGACCGCACCGCGTACGGGTCGTCCGAGGAGGCGAGCACGACCAGCCGGTTCCAGCCCAGTGAGCGCAGCTCACTGACCAGGTCCAGCCCGCTGCCGTCGGGCAGCGTCAGATCGAGGATCGCGAGATCGCACGGTCCGGCCGCGTGAGCGCGAGCGCGTGCCTCGGTGACCGAAGCCGCCTCGTGCACGGTGCCGGCGCCCATCGCACGCAGCCGTCCGGCGATGGCCTCGCGCAACAGCGGGTGGTCATCGACCACGAGAACGGTGAAGAGCTCTTCCCGGGGGTGCGGAACCATCGAGGGCGACAGCACTGCCCCGTGTGCGGGGCCTTGTACCGGAGCGCCCTGGCCTACAACAGCCACGTCGTCAACCTTCCATGGAGTCGGTCGCTTGCCCCCGACCAACACCGGGACCCGGCGGACGGAGAGTGGCGCGTGGCCGCCCGGGGAGGTGTCATGCGGGAGATGGTATCCCTCCATGCGGCCTAACGTCCCGTATGCATTCGAGTTTCTGGGACCGAAAGTTACAGCGTTGTGGCGTGGGTCCCACTCCGGTGGGTGACGTCTTGCTCGCCCAGTGCTGTGACCAGCGACGACTACCCGGACGTTCGGCTCAGCGCCCGTACTCCGAGCGGAGGAAGCCCTGCTGCCGACGCGATGAGGGCGCAGAACGCCGCGGCGTGTCGCGCGAAGTCACCGTCGCTCTCCGTAGGGGACCAGGAGGCCCGCAGCTCCACGTCATCCTCCCGGGGTGCGGCCTCCATCCCCCCGAAGCGCACCGACGAGGTCTGGGTCACCGTGCCGCCAAGGGCGGTGTAGCCCGCGCCGGACTCGGAGAACGCGTCGGTCAGCCAGGACCACCCGACCTTCGGCAGCATCTCGTCGCCGAGCTGTTCGGGTTCCATCCGGGCCTGGACGAAGCAGACGAGACGGAACGTGCCCTCCCACTTCTCCTGGCCGTCCGGATCGTGCAGCAGGATCAGCCGGCCCGAGGTGTCGGGCTCGTCGAGGTCGTCGGTCCCGTCGCCGCGGTGCACGATGTCGGCTTCGACGCTGGTGGCCCAGCTGTAGGGCGCGAGCCTCGGCGGCGCGTCCAGCTCGCGGACCACGAGCTCGGGCCGGGGTGCGACGGCGGCGAGCGAGGCCGCCGCACGGAGGAAGAGCGGTGGTGTGATGATCGCGTCCGGCACGGGCGGGGACTCTAGGCGGCCCCCGGCCCCGCAGAGGGCAGGCGCGCCGAGGTGATGGCGCCGGTGATCGGGGCGCGTGGGAGAATCGGGGACCTCATGACTTCCGCGAACGGTATTTCGGCACCCCTGCATGGCATCTCCGCACCCCAGGATCCTGCCGGACCGGCCGTGCATGGCGACTCCGCACCCGAGCATGGCGGGCTCCCCTCCTCGCCGCGCCGGGATCTGGCCGGCGCCCCGTTCCTGGAGGCCGCGCACGGGCGCAGGCCCGCTCACCTGCCCGTCTGGTTCATGCGCCAGGCCGGTCGGTCGCTACCCGAGTACCGGGCCCTGCGATCCGGCAGCGGGATGCTGGCTGCCTGCCTGACCCCGGACCTGACCTGTGAGATCACGCTGCAGCCGGTCCGCCGCCACGGCGTGGACGCGGCCATCCTGTTCTCCGACATCGTGGTGCCGCTCTACCTGGCCGGCATCGGCGTGGACATCGTGCCCGGCACCGGTCCGGTGGTCGGGCATCCGATACGGACCTCCGACGACGTCGAGCGGATGCCGACGCTCGCGCCCGAGCAGGTCGAACCGGTCACCGACGCGATCGCGTTGTTGCTGCCCGAGCTGGGCGACACGCCGCTGATCGGCTTCGCCGGTGCGCCGTTCACCCTGGCCTCCTACCTGATCGAGGGGGGCCCGAGCCGCAACCACGAGAAGACCAAGGCGCTGATGCGCTCGCAGCCCCACGTCTGGCACACGCTGATGGGTCGCCTGGCCGAGCTGACCGGACTGTTCCTGCGTCGCCAGGTCGCGGCCGGGGTGGACGCGGTGCAGCTGTTCGACTCCTGGGCCGGGGCGCTGTCCGAGCGGGACTACCGCGAGTTCGTGCTGCCGCACTCGGCCGCGGTGCTGTCCTCGCTGGCCGGGGCCCCGGGAGACGGTGGCACCGTGCCGCGCATCCACTTCGGGGTCGGCACCGCCGAGCTCTACGGCGCGATGGCGCAGGCCGGTGCGGACGTCGTCGGGGTGGACTGGCGGACGCCGCTCGACGTCGCCGCGGTACGGGCCGGGGGAGCGCACCCGGTGCAGGGCAATCTGGACCCGGCGGTGCTGTTCGCCGGGCAGGACGCGATCGATGCCGAGGTCGTGCGCATCGCGGACGAGGGCACCCGGACCCCCGGGCACGTGTTCAACCTCGGGCACGGCGTGCTGCCCGACACCGATCCGGACGTGATCACCCGGACCGTCGAGACAGTGCACGCCCAGCCCGTCCGGTGACCCCTCCCGCCCAGCACACACCGCACGTCGCGGTCGTCGGCGGCGGGGTCTCCGGGCTCGCCGCGGCGCACCGCCTGCGCACGCTGCTCGGCCCGTCCGCGCGGATCACCGTGCTCGAGCAGCGCGACCGGATCGGTGGTGTGCTGCGCACGATCGACCTGGCCGGGCTGCCGTTCGACGTCGGCGCGGAGGCGTTCCTGGCCCGTCGCCCGGAGGTGCCCGCGCTGCTCGAGGAGCTGGGCCTGTCCGGGGAGCGCGTGCACCCGGGTGCCGCGACCGCCACGATCCGGGCCGGTGGGCGCACCGTCGGGATGCCGGCCGGGACGCTGCTCGGCGTCCCCACCGCCCGGGCCCGGCTGGGTGACGTGCTCTCCGACGGGGGTCTCGACGCCGTCCGCGGCGAGCCCGGCCGGCCGCTGCGCTGGGAGCCCGGGTCCGACGTCGCGCTCGGGGCACTGCTGCGCGAGCGCTTCGGCGACGAGGTGGCCGACCGGGTCGCCGACCCGCTGCTCGGCGGCGTCTACGCGGGCCGGGTCGACTCCCTGGGTCTGCGCGCGACCGTCCCGGCGTTGGCCACGGCCCTGGACGCGGGCGCGGACTCGCTGACGGCCGCGGCGACCGCCGGGGCGGACGCGACCCCCGCCCCGCACGGTCGGCCGGCCGGATCGAACGGCGATCAGCGCAACGGACCCGGTCGCGTCTCCGGTGCGGGCGCGCCACCCCCGGCCGGACCGGTGTTCGGTGCGGTGCGCGGCGGGTACCGGGTGCTGCTCTCCGCCCTGGCGTCCGCGGCCTCGGCCGACGTCCGGCTCGGGGTGACCGTGCGCTCGCTGCAACGCCGCCCGGACGGCTGGCGGCTGGTGCTCGGGCCGGTCCCGGAGCCGGAGGCCCTCGACGTGGACGCGGTCGTGCTGGCCGTGCCCGCGCCCGCGCTGCGCCGGCTGCTGGAACCGGTCGTCCCGGCCGGGGCGAGTGCCGCCGCGGGCGTCGAGCTGGCGTCCTCGGTCGTCGTCGCGCTGGCCTTCCGGGGTGCGGACGTGGCCGCGATGCCGGCGACGTCGGGCTGCCTGATCGCCGCCGACGAGCCGTTGTCGGTCAAGGGCGTCACGCACTCGTCGGCGAAATGGGGCCACCTCGCTCCGGGGGCCACCGACGGCCTGGTCCGGCTGCGGGTGTCGATGGGACGTTTCGGTGAGGCGTCGACGTTGCAGGTCACCGACGACGAGCTCCTCGCGCGGGCCCGGACCGACCTGCGCGTCCTGGACGGGATCGACGCCGACCCGGTCGCGGCGCACGTGCAGCGCTGGGGCGGTGGCCTGCCCCAGTACGGGGTCGGGCACCTGGACCGGATCGCCGCGCTGGAGTCCGCGGTGGGCGGGGTGCCCGGGCTCGCGGTGGCCGGATCGGCCCTGCACGGGGTCGGCGTGCCGGCGTGCGTGGGGACGGCCCGGGCGGCGGCCGAGCGGGTCGCCGAATCCCTGGTGACGGCCGTCGGCCCGTCCTAGGCTAGATCGATCTGCGGGTACGGATCGGTGCCAACGGTGGCACCTGCCTGCACACGGAGATCGATCACGCTCGGATGAGCCGGCCTACCCGCCCGCGTGCAGGGTGATCTCCACGACCGGGACGTGCGGGGCGAGCGGGGCGGGGGAGGGCAGGTCGCACGCGGCGCGGATCGCCGGTTCCAGACGCGCCCAGGCCCGCGGGTGGTCCACCGGGTACCTCTCGAACAACTCCCGCGCCCGGTCCTGCGGCAGCCGGACGGCCCGCGCGGGGACCGACCGCCTGCGCCCGACCGAGACGCGCACCTCCGGCGTCGAGACGATGTTGCGGAACCACTGTGCCCGCTCCCCGAACCCCGAGACCACCAGGTAGCGGCCCGGGTCCGGCCGCGCGGTGACCTCGAGGACGACGTAGCGCGGCTCGCCGCTGACCCGGCCGGTGTGTTCGAGCAGCAGCAACCGCGACCCGAACACCGCTCCCAGTCCGCACCGGTAGGCAAGGATCGGGGCCCGGACGAGGGCACGTGTGCGCAGCAGTCGCAGGGCGGTGGGAACGGGCGCGGTCATCGAGCCTCCCGGGCGTGCCGTGGCTATCCGGCCGGTGTGCTGCCGGACACTCGGCGCGCGCCCGACGGCGCGGCGACGCGCGCTCGCGTCATGGCTAGCATGGAGCCATGGCCCGCGTCGACTACAACTCCCTCAACGACTCGATCCGCTACACCATGTGGTCGGTGTTCCGGGTCGAACCCGGACGTCTCGGTGACGACCGCGCCTCTGCCGCGCAGCAGGCGTCGGAGTTCCTGGACTCGCTGGACAACAAGGGTGTCGTCGTCCGCGGCGTGTACGACGTGGCCGGGCTCCGCGCCGACGCCGACTACATGATCTGGTGGCACGCCGACAACATCGAGGCCCTGCAGGCCGCCTACTCCGACCTGCGCCGCACCACCGCGCTCGGACGGGCGTCGGTGCCGGTGTGGAGCCAGACGGCGCTGCACCGCCCGGCGGAGTTCAACAAGAGCCACGTGCCGGCGTTCGTGGCGGGCGAGGAGCCCAAGCACTACGTCTGCGTCTACCCGTTCGTCCGCTCCTACGAGTGGTACCTGCTGCCCGACGACGAGCGCCGGAAGATGCTCGCCGACCACGGCATGGAGGCTCGCGACTACCCGGACGTGCGGGCGAACACGGTGCCCGCGTTCGCGCTCGGCGACTACGAGTGGATCCTCGCGTTCGAGGCCGACGAGCTACACCGGATCGTCGACCTGATGCGGCACCTGCGGGCCACCGAGGCGCGCCGGCACGTGCGCAAGGAGATCCCGTTCTACACCGGGCCGCAGGTCCAGGTCGGCGACCTGGTCGCGACGCTGCCGTAGGGTCGGTCGACAGCGCTATTTTGGCGCTATGGCGACCATTCAGATCCGGGACGTCCCGGACGAGACCTACGACTCGATCCGTCGGCAAGCCGCCGAGGCGGGACAGTCTCTGCAGGCCTACATGCGGGCCAGTTGATAGAACTGATCGGCAGCCGGACCCGCAAGGCACAGGCGATCGAGCGGATCGAACGACACCTGGCAGAGCACGGTGGGGTCGGGGCCTCGGCAGCGGAGATCGTCGCCGACGTGCACGCCGAACGGCGGTGAACGGCCTCGTCGTCGACGCCTCCGCGCTGGTGTTCGCGCTGACCGAGTCCACCACCGGCGCGCAAAGTGTGCGATCACGGCTCACGGATGTGCGCTGCCACGCCCCCCGGAGCCCGGCCGACTCTGCCGGAGAGCGCCCCGGGGAGCCCGGGCGCCCCCCTGTTGCGCGAGAGCTCCGTTCGTACGGCCGGGTCGTACGAGAGCTCCGTTCGTGTACCCAGCCGCCCCCACGAGGCCCCCCGGGGAGCCCGGCGCGGCTGCGCGAGAGCTCCGTTCGTACGGCCTGGTTGCACGAGGGCTCCGTTCGTCCAACCAGCCTGGGCGCGAGTACCCGGGGAGCTCGCCCGATCCGTCCGCGACCCCGGCCGGAGGACCCGCCGTCCTGCCGGTACACCTGACGCGGTCGGTGAGGTCCCGAACGGTCCCCTCGTCCGGCCGGACGCCTCGGCCGACCCGTTCGTGATCGCCACCTTCGGCAGGGCCGATCGAGGTGTGCAGACCGGTCACCGGCCCCCACCAGCGCATCATGTGCCGGTCGCTCCCCCGAGGTTCAGCCCGGGTCCGGCTCCAGGGACAGCGAGACCGAGTTGATGCAGTAGCGCAGGTCGGTCGGGGTGCCGTAGCCCTCGCCGGAGAACACGTGCCCGAGGTGGCTGTGGCACGTCGCGCACAGCACCTCGACCCGGCGCATGCCCATCGCCGTGTCGACGCGCTCGATGACCGCCTCGCCGGCGAGCGGGGTGAAGAACGAGGGCCAGCCGCAGTGCGACTCGAACTTCGAGTCGCTGCGGAACAGCTCCGCGTTGCAGGCCCGGCACCGGTAGACGCCGGTCGTCGTCGTGTCGGTGTACTCACCGGTGAACGGGCGCTCGGTGCCGGCCTCGCGCAGCACCTGGTACTCGGCCGGGTTCAGCTGCGCGCGCCACTGATCGTCGGACTTGACGACGGCGGGGGCGGGCTCGGTGGTCGATGCGGTGGAGTCGGTGGAGCCGCTGCCTCGGCTGGACAATCCCATGCATCCACGCTAACCCGTTCCGGGCGCCCGTGCCGCCGGGTCGGCATGATCAGCGGCCGCGGGGTCGGCGCGATCACGGGCCGGACCAGGGGCCGCGGGGTCGGACTGGTCAGGGTGAGCAACAGCAGGGGCAGCACGAGCCACCCGACCCTGCTCGACGGTGCGAGCAGGATCGCGGCGGTCATGGCGACGGCGGCGAACCGGGCCGCACCGCCGACGTCGCGGGGCGCGTGTCGCAGCAGCCGGACCGAGATCCGGACCGAGATCCGGACCGAGATCCGGACGGCGTCCGCGACGTCGTGCTGAGGGATGTCCGGAGACCGGTTTGCGAAAGCATCACCGCCACCCGGGAACTGCTCGCCGACCCGGCCGACCCGCCGCGCTCGCCCTGGCCGTGGTGACCGGCCAGGGCCCGCACCGCGCATGGGGGCTGCTCGCCGGCGTCGGATAGCGGCGCGGCACGCCCCCGGAGGCGCCCGTCACGGTCGAGGTGACGCACGCCCCCCGTCAGCACCGTGAGCAGGACGACACCCGCCATCCGGTGAGCGGGAAGCGCCAGGCGGCCGCGATCAGTGGGCGGATCCTGACCAAGCTCGACCTGCGGGACCGGGTGCAGGCCGTCGTCCTGGCCTACGAGTGCGGGCTGGTCGAGCCCGGCCGCGCGGGCGAGCTCAGATCAAGGTCGTGATCACGAGCACCAGGACGTTCCACATCACCCACGCCGCACCGAGCAGCAGCGCGCCCACCACCAGCACCGCGGCGAGCCGGCGCGCACCCCGGGCCCGGTTCGCCGAGTCGGCGAAGTCCCCGACGCCCTGCAGGTAGCCCTCGACGGTGCATGTCGTGACCCGCTCCATCTTGTCCAGGTGCGCGGCGAACGCCCGGGCCTCCGGATCGTCCGGGTCGAGTCCGAGCAGATCGTCGTCGAACCGCGGTGAGCGGTCCGGACCACCGGAAGTGCGTCGGGCCATGGCGGGGAGGATATCCGTTCCGGAGCCCGCTGCAGGTCACCGGCGGGTATCGGGGTGACGCGGGTCGCCGGAGGGCATACCGTTCCGCCGTGGCCAGCCGGGATGTCGTGATACTGCAGGTGCCGGGCCCGGACGGGGACCGCGACGTCCGGCTGACCAGCCCGGACAAGGTGGCGTTCCCCGCGCTCGGGATCACCAAGCGCGAGGTGGTCGAGTACTACCTGGCCGTCGGCGAGCCGATGGCCCGCGCGCTGCGCGACCGGCCCACGAACCTCAAGCGGTTCAACGACGGCGTCGACGGCGACCCGTTCTTCGTCAAACGGGTGCCCAAGGGCGCGCCGGACTGGGTGCGGACCTGCACCGTGACGTTCCCCAGCGGGCGCACCGCGCAGTCGGTGTCGATCACCGAGCCGGCCACGATCGCCTGGGCGGCGAACCTGAACACGCTCGACTTCCATCCGTGGCCGGTCCGCTGCGGCGACACCGAGCACCCCGACGAGCTGCGGATCGACCTGGACCCGCAGCCCGGCACCGACTTCGCCGACGCCGCGGCCGTGGCCATGGTGCTGCGCGAGGTCCTCGACGAGGCCGGGCTCGTGGGCTGGCCGAAGACCTCCGGCGGGCGCGGGCTGCACGTGTTCGCACCGATCCGGCCGGAGTGGGACTTCATCGAGGTCCGGCACGCGGTGATCGCGATCGCGCGCCGGGTCGCGGCGCGGATCCCGGACCGGGCGACCGTGGACTGGTGGAAGGAGGAGCGCGGCGAGCGGGTGTTCCTCGACTTCAACCAGGCCGCCCGGGACCGGACGATCGCCTCAGCCTGGTCGGTGCGCGGCCTGCCCGCCGCGACCGTGTCCATGCCCCTGACCTGGGACGCCGTGCCCGACGTGGAGCCCGACGACTTCACCCTGCGCACCGTGCCGGCGCTGCTGGCCGAGCGCGGCGATCCGCACGAGGCGATGGGCTCCTCCGTCGGAGGCTGCGAGACGGCGCTTCAGTGGTACGCCGCCGACGAGCGCGACCACGGCCTGGGGGAGATGCCCTACCCGCCGGAGTATCCGAAGATGCCCGGCGAGCCGATGCGGGTGCAGCCCTCCCGGGCCCGCGCCCCG
>JAKDNL010000594.1 GCA_030451825.1 Pseudonocardia sp.
GCCCCCCCCCCCCCCGTGCCCCCGGGGGTTTTCGTCCCCCCCCCGCCCCCCCCCCCGGGGCGGGTATTGGGGGGCCCCGACCGCGATATCCGCGCACGACCAAATTTCTTGCACGGGCTTGCACCTCACGCGACGTGAGTTCCTAACGTCGTGCCTGCCGCCCCGACGGGGCGGACCGACGAGAAGGGTGCCGGGGTGGAACGGACCGTGTGGAAGGTGGGCGAGCTCGCCCGGCAGACCGGTCTGACGGTGCGGACGCTGCACCACTGGGAGGAACGCGGCCTGATCGTGCCCTCGCGGAGGACGGCGGCCGGGCACCGGCTCTACGACGACCGCGACGTGCGGCGGGTGTACGAGGTGGTGGCCCTGCGCGAGCTGGGGCTGTCCCTGGAGGCGATCGCCGAGGTGCTCGCCCCCGGGCGGGACCACCTGGAGGGGATCCTCTCCGCGCACCTGGCCCAGGTCGAGGCGCGGCTGAGCGCCCTGCGCGACCTGCGCTCCACGCTCTCCGCGCTGGTCGCGGCCCTGCGTGGCTCCACGACACCCGGATCGTCGGACCTGATGGGACTGATCGACGAGGTGTCGAAGATGACCGAGACGTTCAACAACTACTTCACCGACGAGCAGCTCGCCGCCCTGGAGGAGCGGCGCCAGGACCTGGGCGAGGACACCATCCGCGCCGCGGAGCGCGAGTGGCCGGAGCTGATCGCGGCCGTGCAGGCCGAGATGGACGCGGGCACCGACCCGGCGTCACCGCGGGCTCGGGCACTGGCCGCGCGGTGGGCCGAGCTGCTGGAGTCGTTCCACGGCGGCGACCCCGGTCTGCGGGCCGGCCTCTACCGGATGCGCGAGGAGAACGCCGACGAGGTCCTCTCCCGCGGCGGGCCGACCGACGAGCAGATCGACTACATCCGACGGTCGGGCGACGCCGGCGCCTGAGCCGCGGCGTCCACCGGAACGCGCACCGAACCCGTCGACGCGCGCCTCGCGAAGCGCGCTCCAGTCCGTAGTGCGCGCTGCCCTTTCCGATGCGACCGCGGCCGCACGCGCGGCCGGGAGGTGGGCGCGCGGGTGGAAGGCGAGCGCGCGTTCGAGCCGCACGGGTCACACGTCAGCCACTCCGGCGGCGGACCACTCGGCATGGCACCGGCTACGCTGCCGCACACGATGTACTGCGCGATCCTGGCCTGCATGCTGGGCGAGGCGTTCCCGGCGCGGATGCGCTACACCGCGCGGGCGATCCTCAAGCGCGGGCCGGCGCCCGACCCGGACGCGGCGCCCGCGGCGTCCCGCTCGGCGGAGGCGGTATGAACCGGAGCGACGACGCCGTGGCCGGGCACCGGACCCCGCTGCCGACGCGCCTGCGCGAGCTGGCGCGGGCCGCTCCGGACGCCCCCGCCGTGTCCGACGGTGACACCGTGCTCACCCGCGCCGAGCTGGACGCGCGCACGAACCGGCTGGCCCGGGCGTTCGCCGCCCGCGGGGTCGGGCCCGGTGACCTGGTGTCGATCGCGCTGCCGAACCGGGTCCGGCACGTCGAGTGCTCGGTAGCGGTCTGGAAGCTCGGCGCGGTGCCGCAACCGGTCTCGCACCGGCTCCCGCCGGGTGAGCGCGACGCCGTGCTGGAGGTGGCCGACCCGGCGCTGGTCGTCGGGCTGGAGACACCCGGGCGCGCCTGGCTGCCCGAGGAGAACGACGCGTCGGGCGAGTCCGCGGAGCCGCTGCCCGAGATCGTCGGGCCGTCCTGGAAGGCACCGACGTCGGGCGGGAGCACCGGGCGTCCGAAGGTGATCGTGGCCGGTCAGCGGGCCTGCGTCGAGGAGGCCCTCGCCCGGGTCGACGGCCTGCGCCTCGACCGCGACGGCGTGTTCCTGTGCACCGCACCGCTGCACCACAACGCGCCCTACATGTTCTCGCTGATGGCGCTGCTGCAGGGCCACCACGTGGTCGTCATGCAGCGCTTCGACGCGCAGCGCACGCTCGACCTCATCGCCCGGCACGGCGTCACCTGGCTCTACGTGGTGCCGACCATGATGAGCCGGATCCTGCGGCTGCCCGACGGTGCGCGGACGGCGGCGGACATGTCGTCGCTGCGCACGGTGCTGCACGTGGGCGCGCCGTGCCCGCCGGAGGTCAAGCGCGGCTGGTTGTCCTGGGTCGGCCCGGAGACCGTGCTCGAGCTGTACTCGGGCACCGAGTCGCAGGCCGGCACGACGATCGACGGCGTCGAGTGGCTGGCACATCCCGGCTCGGTCGGGCGGGTCACCCGCGGCCTGATGCGCGTGCACGACCCCGAGGACGGCCGCGAGCTGCCGATCGGCGAGACCGGCGAGATCTGGATGCGCTCGGCCGACGGCCGCCCAACCTACCGCTACCTGGGCGCCACCGCCCGCGAGCGCGACGGCTGGGAGTCGCTCGGCGACATGGGCCACTTCGACGACGACGGCTACCTCCACCTGGCCGACCGGCGCTCGGACATGATCCTGGTCGGCGGCGCGAACGTGTACCCGGCCGAGATCGAGGCCGCCCTCGACGGGCACCCGGACGCGCTGGGCAGCGCCGTCGTCGGGCTGCCCGACGACGACTACGGGCAGGTCGTGCACGCGATCGTGCACGTCGCCGACGACGCCGACACCGGCGCCGTCGAGGCGGCACTGCGCGCGCACCTGACCGAACGCCTGGCCCCGTACAAGACCCCGCGGACCTACGAGTTCGTGCACCACCCGTTGCGTGACGACGCGGGCAAGGTACGTCGCGGGGCCCTGCGCGAGGACAGACTCGGTCGTGCGCGGATATAGCGGGGCTGACAGCGATTTACGCGCACGGGCCCGGAGGGCGACCGCTATCCTCGCGGCCACGTTCCCCCGAATGCGCCCAGCGACGGGCCTGCGGGTACGCACACAGCGGAGGCGGTGCGACGATGACCGATCGACAGCCCGACGACGGTGGCAGCCTGCTGGCCGACTCCGCCCGGCACGGCGGCACGCACGACGCGTGCCGGAGGTGCGCCGCACCCGTCGCCGGTGGCGAACGCTTCTGCCCCGCCTGCGGCACCGACATGCGGATCCTGCGCGGCGGCACCACGACTGTGGCCGCGCGCGGCGAGGCCCCGCGGATCTGCCGGCACTGCGGTGGCGCGGGCCGGGCCGGGCCGTCGATGCCCGGCCGGGCACCCGGGATCCAGTGGTGCGACGCCTGCGGGGCCAGGCTCGGCGAGTCGGTGGATCGGGTCGAGGTGGACCTGGGTGTGCTCGCCGGGGTCAGCGACCGGGGGCTGGTGCACCGCCGCAACGAGGACGCGATCGCGCTCGGACGGGTGCTGGCGGCCGACGCGGGCGACCGGCCCGAGGCGGCGGTCGTCTGCGACGGGGTGTCCAGCACACACCACCCGGAGGAGGCCGCCCGCGCGGCCGCCGACGCGACGCTCGACGTCCTGCTCTGCGAGCCGGGCGAGAAGCAGGCCGCGCCCGGCCTGCGGATGCGGGCCGCGGTGGCCGCGGCCGCCGCAGCGGTGACCGACCTGGGCGGCGGCGTCGAGGGTCCGTCCTGCACGCTCGTCGCCGCGCACGTGGACGACGGCGAGATCACGGTCGGCTGGGTCGGGGACAGCCGCGCGTACTGGCTGCCGGTGCACGGTGCCGGTGACCGGCTCACCGAGGACCACTCGTGGGCTGCGGAGATGGTGGCCGTCGGGCTGCTCGACGCCGACGCCGCGGCCGCGGACCGGCGCGCGCACGCGATCACGCGGTGGCTCGGCCCGCAGGACCACCCGGAGCCCGACGTCACGACGCTGCACCCGGACGGCGCGGGGATCCTGCTGCTGTGCAGCGACGGGTTGTGGAACTACCTGCCCGAGCCCTCCGAGCTGGCCGAGATCGTGTGCGCCGCCAGCACGACGCTCGAGGCCGCGGACTCGCTGACCCGCGCCGCCCTGGACGCGGGCGGGCGCGACAACATCAGCGTGGTCGTGCTGCCCGTCGTGCCC
>JAKDNL010000595.1 GCA_030451825.1 Pseudonocardia sp.
TGCGCAGCGGGGCGCCGGCGTCGTGCAGGGACCGCAGGGTCTGCGAGTAGGAGTCGACCAGACCGGTTCGGGAGTACTCCACCCCGATCTCGGCGCAGTACGCGGCGACGATCGGCTGGGCGCGGCGCAGGTTCGCCGAGGGCATGGCCGGGAACAGGTGGTGCTCGATCTGGTGGTTGAGACCACCGTAGGCGATGTCGACCAGGTGACCGCCTGAGATGTTGCGCGAGGTGAGCACCTGGCGACGCAGGAAGTCCTCCGGCTCGTCGTCCTCGCCGCGCAGCGGCATCCCCTTGTGGTTCGGCGCGAACGTCGAGCCCATGTAGAAGCCCCACAGCATCTGGTGCACCAGGACGAACGCCACGGCCTGCCCGAACGGCATCACGCCGAACACCAGCGCCACGTAGAGCAGCACGTGCACGCTGAGCAGGGCGAGCTCGGTGCCGCGGCCGGGGGTCTTGCGGTCGAAGCAGGCGCGGAAGCCCGCGTAGTGCAGGTAGAAACCCTCCAGCAGCAGGACCGGGAAGAACAGGAACGCCTGGTGGCGCCCGAACCAGCGCGGGACGCCGCTGCTGGCGCGGGCCTGGTCCTGGGACCAGACGAGCAGGTCCGGCTCGACGTCGGGGTCGTGGTCGGTGTGGTTCGGGTTCGCGTGGTGGCGGGTGTGCTTGTCCATCCACCAGCCGTAGGACATGCCGATCCCGACGTTGCCGATCAGGCGTCCGACGGCCATGCAGGTGCTCTTGCGACGGAACACCTGCCGGTGCGCCACGTCGTGGGCCAGCAGCGCGACCTGGGCGAACACGATGGCCAGGAACGCGGCGATCGCGAGCTGCCACCAGGAGTCGCCGAGCGCGACGACTCCGCAGAACGCACCGATGTAGGCGCCGCCCACCAGGGCGAAACGCAGGACGTAGTACCCCGGACGACGGTCGGTGAGGCCGGCGTCGGAGATCCGACGGGACAGGCCCGCGAAGTCGTTGCGGACGGAGGTGGTCATAGGTGCAGACACTGCACCGGCGGGTGCCCGGCGGTAAGCCCACGAGCACCCCGTCCGGGCGGGGGGCCAGCACCAGTGCCCCGGACCCCCCGCGTCCGGACGAACTGATCGAGTGGTCCGAGCCCAACCGACGCACGCACGCCCCCGCGCGCTCCGCACGCCAACGCGCACTGCGCACGCCGACGCGCGCTCCGCACGCCAACGCGCGCTCCGCACGCCAACGCGCACTGCGCACGCCGACGCGCGTGCCGCTGCGGTCGCGTCGGCAGGTTCAGCGCGCGTCGGCGTGACGGGTGCGCGGTGGCGGGCGCGCCGGGCTCAGGGGCGTGCGGCGTGCGGGGCGCGTGCGGCGTCCACGACGGCGCGCATCAGGCGCAGGTCGGTGAGGTCCTGCTCGGGGTGCCACTGCACGCCCATCACGAACGGGTACCCGTCGAGCTCGACGGCCTCGACCGTTCCGTCGTCGGCGTGCGCGGTGACCCGCAGCCCGTCGCCGGGACGGTCCACGGCCTGGTGGTGGTGACACCACACCTGTATCGGACCGCCGAGCGCCGCGGCGGCCCGGGTGCCGGGCTCCGGGGTCACCTCGACCGGGCCGTAGGTGGCCGGGCGGATGCTGTGCCGCTGATGCCCGACGACGTCGGGCAGGTGCTGGATCAGCGTGCCGCCGAGAGCGACGTTGAGCAGCTGGTGCCCGCGGCACACCCCGAGCACCGGGATCCTGCGGTCCAGCGCGCGGCGGATCGCGGCCAGGTCGGACGCGTCGCGCTCGGGTCGCGGAGGGTCGGCGTACGGGCCGGGTGTCGCGCCGTAGTGGGCCGGGTCGAGGTCCGGTCCGCCGGTGAACACGACGGCGTCGCACACGCCGACGGCATCGGCGGCGGCCGCGGTGGGCGGCAGCACCACCGGTGTCCCGCCGGCCGCGGAGATCAGGTCGACGTACTGACGCGGCAGCAGCACGACCTCGTTTTCCATGATCCAGTACGAGGCCAGCTCGCCGTAGCTGCTCACGCCGATGACGGGGCGGCTCACGCGGGCTGCTCCGCCAGCGTCTCGAGGACCTGTTCGCCGTAGCGGGCGAGCTTGCCCTCGCCGATCCCGCTGATCGCGCCGAGGCCGGCCAGGTCGGACGGCATCCGGCCGGCGATCTCCCGCAGCGTCGCGTCGTGGAAGATCACGTAGGCGGGCACGCCCTGCTCCTTGGCCGCCGCGGCCCGCCAGGCCCGCAGGCGTTCGAACACCGGCGCGGCGTCGGCGGAGAGTTCGGTGCCCATTCTCGTTCCGCCTGCGCTCCTCTCGGCCGCAGGAGCCGACGACCGGCCCGAGGACCGCCTGCCGCGCGGCGCGCGTTCCGGCTCGGTGCGCAGCAGCACCTTCTGCTCGCCGCGCATCACGGCCGGGGACTCGTCGGTGAACTGCAGCGTCGAGTGCGGTCCGCCGGACTCGAGCAGTCGCCGTGCCACGAGCTGGCGGATCACGCTGCGCCACTGCGGCTCGGTGAGATCGGTACCGACCCCGAATACGGACAGCTCGTCGTGGTTGAACTTCTCGATCTTCGGTGTGCGCTTGCCGAGGAGGATGTCGATCACGTGCACCGCCCCGAAGCTCTGCCGCCGCTCCTTGTCGAGCCGCCGCACCGTGGAGAGCACCTTCTGCGCGGGCACCGTCCCGTCCCAGGTCGTGACCGGGGTCAGGCAGGTGTCGCAGTTGCCGCACTGCCGAGCACCGTCGACCGGACCCTGACCGAAGTAGCCGAGCAGCTGCGCGCGCCGGCACTCGACGGTCTCGCAGAGCGCCAGCATCGCGTCCAGGTGCTGACCGAGGCGTCGCTTGTGCGCGGCGTCGCCCTCCGAGTCGTCGATCATCTTGCGCTGCTGGACGACGTCGCCCATCCCGTAGGCCAGCCACGCCGTGGACGGCTGCCCGTCCCGGCCCGCGCGCCCGGTCTCCTGGTAGTAACCCTCGACCGACTTGGGCAGGTCCAGGTGCGCGACGAACCGGACGTCGGGCTTGTCGATGCCCATCCCGAACGCGATGGTCGCGACCATGATCACGCCGTCCTCGCGCAGGAACCGGGACTGGTTGCGCCGGCGGACCCGGGAATCCAGTCCCGCGTGGTAGGGCAGCGCCGTCATGCCCTGGGCCGCAAGGAACTCCGCGGTCTGTTCGACGGACTTGCGGGACAGGCAGTAGACGATCCCGGCGTCGCCGTCGTGCTCGGAGCGGAGCAGGTCGAGCAGCTGCTTGCGCGGCTCGTTCTTGCCCACGATCCGGTACTGGATGTTCGGCCGGTCGAAGCTCGCGACGAAGTGCTTCGCCCCGGTCAGCTGCAGCCGCTGCGCGATCTCGGTGCGGGTGGCCTCGGTCGCGGTCGCGGTGAGCGCGATCCGCGGCACGTCCGGCCAGCGGTCGTGCAGCTGCGAGAGCATCAGGTAGTCGGGCCGGAAGTCGTGGCCCCACTGGGCGACGCAGTGCGCCTCGTCGATCGCGAACAGCGCGATCGTCCCGCGGTCGAGCAGCCGCAGCGTCGACTCCACCCGCAGCCGCTCCGGGGCCAGGTAGAGCAGGTCCAGCTCACCGTCCAGGAACGCCGTCTCGGTGTCCCGGCGCTCGTCCGGGTTCTGGGTGGAGTTCAGGAACCCGGCCCGCACACCCAGCGCCCGCAGCGCGTCGACCTGGTCCTGCATCAGCGCGATCAACGGCGAGATCACGACCCCGACGCCCGGCCGGACCAGCGACGGGACCTGATAGCACAGCGACTTGCCACCGCCGGTGGGCATCAGGACCAGCGCGTCACCGCCACCGACGACCTGCTCGACGATCGCCTGCTGCTCGCCGCGGAACGCGTCGTAGCCGAAGACCCGGCGCAGCACCTCGTGCGGGTCGGACGGGCGCGGTGCGCCGGCGGCCCGTTCCTCGGCGGGCATGGCGTCGGCCGGCCGGCTGCCGGTGGGCCGGCTGCCGGTGGGTT
>JAKDNL010000075.1 GCA_030451825.1 Pseudonocardia sp.
ACTCCCCCACGCTCACTCCCCCAAGGAACGAATGTGACGTTCGTAGCGACTAACGCAACGGATGCCACGTTCGTAGCGCCGGCCAGCAGGCGCGGGCGCCGCAGCAGGCGGCATCAGGCGGCGCCGGAGGGGCGGCGCGGGGGCGGCGCACGGTGGGTGGCGGAGCTCGGATCGTGATCGATCCGATGCGGTGCCCCGGTCGACGGCGTGTCACGGTGACCGGCGTGCGTGACTTCCTTATCGACATCCCGGACGTCGAGCTCGACGACCTGCGCGAGCGCCTGGCCCGGACCCGCTGGCCGGAGCCGGCCACGGTCGAGGGCTGGACCCAGGGCGTCCCACTGGACTACGCCCGGGAGCTCTGTGAGTACTGGCGGACCCGCTACGACTGGCGCCGGGTCGAGGCCGAGATCAATGCCTGGCCGCAGTTCCGCACCGGTCTCGACGGTGGCGGGGACGACTCGGTGGAGATCCACGTCGTGCACGCCCGGTCGAAGCACGAGAACGCGCTGCCGCTGCTGCTCACGCACGGCTGGCCGGGGTCGATCGTCGAGTTCCTGGACATCCTGCCCGCGCTGACCGACCCCGAGGACCCGGCGGACGCGTTCCACGTCGTCGTGCCGACGCTGCCCGGCTTCGGGTTCAGCGGCAAGCCGACGGCGCCCGGCTGGGGTGTCGAGCGGATCGCGGTGGCCTGGGCACAGCTGATGGACCGGCTCGGCTACGAGCGCTACGCCGCGCAGGGCGGCGACTGGGGCTCGATGGTCACCTCCGCGCTGGGCATCGCGGACCCCGAGCACCTGGTCGGCATCCACCTGACGATGGCGCTGGCCGAGCGCCCGGACGACGACACCCCCCTTAGCAAGGACGAGAAGGCCGCGAAGAGGTTCGGCGACAACTTCCGCCGGTTCGGCCGGGGCTACTCGGCCGAGCAGTCCACCCGTCCGCAGACGATCGGCTACGGGCTCGTGGACTCCCCCAGCGCCCAGTGCACCTGGATCGTGGAGAAGTTCTGGGACTGGACCGACTGCGCCGGGCACCCGGAGAACGCGATCGGACGCGACCGTCTGCTGGACAACGTGATGATGTACTGGCTGGGCGGCGCCGGCGCGTCCTCGGCCCGGCTGTACTGGGAGAGCTTCGCCCGCCGCCGGATGGACGAGGTGACGGTGCCGACCGCGGTGGCGCAGTTCCCGCACGAGATGGCGCGGCTGCCCCGGCACTGGCTGGAGCGCCGGTTCACCGACCTGCGCTCGTTCACCACCCCGGAGGCCGGCGGGCACTTCGCGTCGATGGAACAGCCGGAGACGTTCGTCGACGAGTTGCGCGCGTTCTTCTCCACCCTTCGCTGACCCCGCTCGTGCGCGGATATCGTTGCCCGGACGACGATTTCCGCGCACAGTTGGGTCAGCCGAACACCAGCACCGACGCGGTGAACCCGTGCAGGTGGTTGCGCCCGCCGACCGGTCCGATCTCGCCGGCGGCGAAGAAACCGGCCACCGGCGGGGCGCTCTCGGTACTGATACTCGTTCCGCCGGCGCTTCTCTCGGCGCCGACTCTCGTTCCGCCGGCGCTTCTCTCGGCCAACGACCCGCGCACCACCCGGACGTCGTGGTCGGCGTCGCCGAACATGCTCGCTCCGCGGCCGTTGCAGGAGAACAGCAGGGCGCCCTGCGCCGGGCCCCCGCGCACCGCCCGCCCGAGGAGCTCGGTGAGGTTCTGCTCGGCCCCGGCCGAGTCCCGGACCTGGAACCGCACGGTCTGCCCGACCGCCAGCACGTCACCGACGACGACGGCGTCGCGCTCCCGCTCGACGCCGAGGACGCCGCGGATCAGGAAGTCGCCACGCCCGTGCTCGTCGGCGTACTCGTCCATCGCCACGCCGATGTGCAACCCGCGCAACGCCAGCTGCTGCTCGGCGGCCGGCAGCGCTCCGACGATCTCGCGCAGGCGGGTCGCGGCGGGCGCACCGGCGAGCTCGAGGAGCAGGTTCTTCTCGGTGCGGGTGACCACCATCGGCGGCCCGATCGGCCGGCAGCCCTGGCTGACCACGGCCCGGGCCTGCGCCTGACCGCCGAACAGGACGCCGACCGCGCCACCGGGGAGGACCTCGCCGTCGGCGAACAGGCGGTTGCCGGCGGCGCCGCCCGGCGCGCTCGCCAGGCCTCCGACCAGCGGGAAACCCGGGTGCATCGTGTTCATCCGCTCCAGCATCCCGGCGACCGGGAACGCGAACGGGTCGGCCAGCAGCATCGCGACGCCGGCGTCCTCGCCCGGGGTGGGCATCCCGCTCACGGACA
Organism: Pseudonocardia sp.; assembly: GCA_030451825.1. Taxonomy (GTDB): domain Bacteria; phylum Actinomycetota; class Actinomycetes; order Mycobacteriales; family Pseudonocardiaceae; genus Pseudonocardia. The sequence continues at coordinate 2,301 of JAKDNL010000075.1, forward strand.
GGGTGCGGTCCTCGGAGGCCTCCGCCGTGAGCCTGATCGGGGTGATCGACGTGCCGGGCAACGTCGCCGCCCATACCGCGACCGAGGGTGAGCCCTCCGCACCCCGGCCGTCGGCGATCACGCCGTGGGCCGTCGCGCCGACGCAGGCGCGGGCATCGGCCAGCTCCATCACCCGGGAGCCGGCCAGCTCGGTCTGCTCGAAGTCACCGCTCGCGCCCGGGCAGACGAAGAACACCAGCAGGTCCGGGCGGATGCCCTCGAGCGGGGCGAGCGCCTGGCCCACCGCGACCTCGGCGGCGCCCACCAGGTCCGGGCCGACCGCGAGACCGTCGCCGAAACGGCGGCCGGCCACGCCGGCGACACCGGCCGGTGCCGCGTCCTCCCTGTCGCTCATGACGCTCCTCCTCCGCGACGTTCACCTCGCCGATTCGCCGATTCGCCGATTCGCCGACCCGTCGCCACCGGCAAGCTACGCAGCCCGCCCGATCACCGCCACGCGACGATGGGCCGAGCAGAGCAGCGACGTGCCGGTTCTCCGGCGCCCCCGACCTCAGCCGTCCCGGGAGGATGCGGCCCGTACCCGGCCCGGCCGGGGCCAGATCCGGGCCCGCACCACGGCCACGACCTCGGCCGGGCCGAGCGTGCGCGAGTCGGTGGAGCCGAACGGGTTGTCCCCGCGGACCCACCACCCGTCGTCGGCCGGGCGATCGGCACGCTTCACCGACAGCTGCCCGGGACGCTCCGGCCAGCGGACCAGCACGACGTCGCCCGCCCGCACGGTCGCACCGAAGCGGACCAGCACGACGTCGCCGTCGGTCAGCGTCGGGGACATCGAGGGTCCCCGTACCGCGACCCTGCGCCAGCGCACGGGAGCCTCCTCGATCGCTGTCCCGGTGACGAACTCGCGTCCTGACGTGCCCTGGCCACCAGAGTAGGGTCGTCCACGCCAGAACGATCACCATCAGGGAGGACCCATGCGGATGCTGTCCCGCATCATCCACCCGCGGCTGGAGGCCACCGCTCACTGCGACCTCCCCTGCGGCGTGTACGACCCGGCCCAGGCCCGCATCGAGGCCGAGTCGGTCAAGGCCATCCAGGAGAAGTACCAGAGCAACCAGGACCCGGAGTTCCGCGCGCGTGCCATCGAGATCAAGGAGCAGCGCTCCGACCTGGTCAAGCACCACCTGTGGGTGCTGTGGACCGACTATTTCAAGCCGCCGCACTTCGAGAAGCACCCGGAGCTGCACGAGCTGTTCAACAAGGCCACCAAGGCCGCGGGTGCCGCCGGCACCAAGGGCTCGAACGACCCGAAGACGGGCCAGGACCTGCTGGACCAGATCGCCCAGATCGACAAGATCTTCTGGGAGACCAAGCAGGCTGCCTGATCCAGGCGCTCGGAGCGGCGCTGACCAGCGGGAACCCACTCCCGTCGGTCAGCGTCGTTTCTCGTTGTTGGGTGGTCTCCGACGGCCCAGCGACGGCCCAGACGGCCCGGAGACGGCCCGCTCCCCACCGCACCTCGGCTGCTTTCCGAGTGCCATCCCGTCGACCTGGCGCAGCCCTACCGCGCGGTCGTTCGTGGGCAGCCCCTCGACGCACACCGGCGGCCGAACATGCGGAGCTGCTGCCCACGGGCGGCCGTGTGGTAGCCCTCCGGGAGGTCGTCGGGATGGCACGACCCCCATCCCGGAGATCAGCCCGCCCGGCGAGGGCATGCAGTTGATCCTCAACGCAAGCCACTCGGGGAGTTTCGCCCGCAGCGGAAAGAACATCCGCGATCGGTAGAGCTCCCCTACGGTCGCCGAAGCAACCACAAAGCCGTAGGAGGACGCATGGACGCGATCACAGGGACGGCCGCAGGCGTGCCGTTCACGGCTCTCCCACCGGCCGGAAGCAGCGACGGCCCCGCACCGTTGATCGTGACCTGGCACATGTTGGACGCGCCCCGCACAGACGCGGCCTTCGCAGCGGCACTGCCCATGACCGGAGTGCCTGCGTGGCGGGTGCATCTGGGCATGCCGCTGTGTGGTGAGCGGATGGTCGACGGCCGTCTCGACAAGCACATCGAACTCGCCCGCCAGGACATCCTGCAGGCGTACCTGGCCCCGGTCATCCACCAAGCCGTCGACGAGTTTCCGGCCGCGCTGGCTGAGCTGCGCCGTCAGCTACCGGTCGACGAGCAGCCGATCAGCATCCTCGGAGCGTCACTCGGCGGGGCTGTGGCTCTGCAGGTGCTCGTGGCCCCGCCCACTTCGATCGGGACGGTCGCCCTGGTCAACCCGGGGGTGCGGGTAAGAGCGGGTGTCGAGCTACTCGCGGCCGGGCTCGGGCAGCCCTACCAGTGGACCGCCGAGTCCCGTAGGACTGCCGATGAATTGGACTTCGTCGCCCGGGCCGGAGACCTCGCGGGACAACCTTCCCTGCTCATGGTCAGCGGCGAGCGAGACCACCCGGCGCTGCGCGAGGACGCGGCTGCCCTGGTCGGCGCACTACGCGAGCGGTACGCGCAACCGGACGAGATCGAGCTGACGACCGTGCCGGACCTGGCCCACTCGCTAGCCAACGAGCCCGGCCTCGAACCGGCCCCACAGCTGCCCGCGACCATGGCGGTCGACGAGATCCTGACGGATTGGTTCCTCCGGCGACTCACAACGCAGTGAGCAGTGAGAGACGAGCTGAGGTGCCTGGGTTCCGCGTCCCTGAGCGCGTCGAGCACCGGCGATTACTGATAGCCGCGCGGCGCACGGGGACCGGCCGGAGGCCGCACGCCCCGTGCGCCGGAAGAGCGGCGCGGCGCCGGAGGCGCCGCCTTGATACTGAATGGAAGATCTAGACACAGCACGCGCGGTCGCCGTCGGAGCGGTCGAGCGGACCAGTCAGGGCGCGACGAGCTGCACGCCGTCATGGGCGCGCGAGGCGGCGTTGTCTGTGAGGGCGTCGTGCACGCGGACGGCGTAGGCGGGGTCCATGTGGGCGGTGATCTCGTCGGGGGTGAGCCAATCGACCCGGCTGGACTCATCGGAGGTGGTGGCCTCGCCGCCGGTGGGTCGGCAGCGGAACACCAGGGCGACGACACCGCGGCGAAGGTTCTTGTAGGCGCCGGTCAATCGCTCGACTTCGACGTCGATACCGGTCTCCTCGGCCACCTCACGGCGGACACCCTGCTCGAACGTCTCCCCCAGCTCCAGGACTCCACCGGGTGGCTCCCAATGAGCGTTGTCCCGGCGCTGAATCACAAGAATTCGACCGTCGTTGCGCACGACAATCCCGGCCACGCTGACGGAGTGCTTGGGCGTGTCGGTCATGCCGCCTACCTTTCCACGATGCTTACCGCGATATGCTAGCGGTCGTCTGGACGACTGGAGGAGTCGCGTGCAGCTCGGAGTCATCGACCGGCAGGACGGCCGGCCGCCGTATCGGCAGATTGCAGATCACCTGCGGGGCGCGATCGACCGTGGTGACCTTCGCGCGGGTGACCGTCTGCCTTCCGAGGCCGAGCTGACCGGTCACTACAGCGTGGCCCGGATGACTGCACGCCAGGCCATCCAGGAACTACGAACCGAGGGCCGTGTGGTGGCTGAGCACGGGCGTGGGGTGTTCGTGCGGATGCCTGCGCCGGTCCGCCGGTTGGCCTCCGACCGGTTCGCACGCAAGCACCGTGACGCCGGGCAGGCCGCGTTCCTTGCCGAGGCGGACAAGGCCGGTGTCCGTCCAACGGTCGACCAGATCGAGATCGACCGTGCCGCACCCACGGCGGATGTCCGGGAGCGCCTGCGGCTGGCCGAGGATGACCGGGTCGTCGTTCGGTCCCGCCGGTACCTCGCCGACGACCGACCGATCGAGGTAGCGACCTCGTTCCTACCGCTGGCCGTCGCCGAGGGCACCGCAATCCTGGAGGCCAACACCGGGCCGGGCGGGATCTACGCGCGCCTGGAGGAGTCAGGCCACGTCCTCGACCACTTCGTCGAGGAGGTCACCGCCCGGATGCCCACCGCGGACGAGCGGCGCCGCCTGGACCTGGCCGACGGCGTGCCGGTACTGGTCGTCGTGCGCACCGCCTACGACACCGCGGGCGTGCCGGTCGAGGTGTGCGACACAGTCAAGGCCGCCCCTGCGTACGTGCTGGAGTACGAGATCCCCGCTCGCTGACCTGCGAGAAGGACCTATCGGCGTCCCTGCTATTGCAACTCGTCTAGACGTCCTCTACTCTTATCGTTACTCCCCTAGACGTCCAGTCATGAGGGGTCACGAGAGGAGACAACGGTGAGGGACCTTCCGGTGGTGCTCGACGGCTACAAGCTCACGGTGGTGGAGCCGCCCGCACCCAAGACACGCCAGGACTCGAACGGCGCCGACGTGCCGGTGACCGATCGGGACGGGGTGATGCAGTTCGTTGTGTCGCTGTTCGCGAAGCTCCAGGTGCAGGCGGGGCAGCGGGCTCCGAAGGGTGAGGAGATCAAGGTGACGCTGACCGCGGACCCGGGTGAGGGATTCCCGGAGGACGCCCGGGTGCAGCTGCTGGACCCGAAGATCAGCCCGTACTCGATCGAGTCGCCCGACGGGCGCACGGTGTCGGGGATCGCGTTCAAGGCGATGGGTCTCAAGCACGCGCACCCGGCCCCGCAGCCGGCGCGGCGCGGCAAGGACGGGGAGGGCGAGCAGTGACCCGCCCGGACTACCTGCCCACGTCCACGGTGTCGGTGAATCTGCACGTCTACGAGACCACCCCGGTGCAGACCGTCGCCTATCCGAACGAGGACCGGGTCACGGTCGCGGCGTCCGGGTCGGGTGGGTCGGTGACCCTGTACCTGAACCGCCCGGACATCGCCCGCCTGCGGCGTGTGCTGGAGCAGGCCGAGCACGAGCTGACCGAGCGCCAGCGCGCGAGTGAGGTCCGCTCGATCCGGGGTCCGGCCGCCTGATTCTCGGCGGCGCACGTCCTCGCCGGAAACGGTTCCGGCAAATCCCAGCAATTCCGAGAAGGGGACAGCTCTGTCTCCGATCAGGGGTGATCGCAAGTGTTGTGTGGCGAATGCACTGGTAGCCGCGCCTGCGATGTGTGTGACGGCTACGGCAACTCGATCGACGGAATCGAGTGCGAAGCGTGCGGCAGTTCGGGTGTCTGTCCCGGCTGTTTCGGAGAAGGCGAGATCAGCGGCACCGAATCGCTGGCGGGAACGGAGGTAGGGCGATGAGTACGACCACGATGAACCGGCCGCGGGCCACGTCGGGTGTGGGCAGGTTGGTGCGGCGACTGGAGCACGAGCGGCGCCGTTGGTCCCGCGCGGAGTCCCCGGTGGTTGCGACCGAGCAGGCGTGGCGGGCCGGGGTCGCGGAGGGCCTGCGCTTGGCTCAGATCGCCATTCGTAAGGGGGTGTAGGCGGTGGCGCTCACCCTCGGGGCCCGGGATCGGCTCAAGACGCTGCCGAAGGTCAACCGGCGCGCGCTGCGCAAGTACGGCGAGTTCTGGCGGGCCCTGCAGCTCGTCGGAGATGCCCTGGCCCAGGCGGAGAAGGTCGCCGCCAAGGCCACCGACAGCGGTGCGGGCAAGCGGGCCCGGACCGGGAGCAAGGGCGCATCGGCGAAGGCCGGCGGGCAGGGACAGCACTGGTCGGTGGCCTCACCGGAGGAGATCTCGGCGGCGGCGAAGAAGTCGCACGGCTCGCTGCGGGTCATGGCGGCCTCGGCCAAGAAGTGGGAGGCCGAACTGGTCTCCCGTGAGTGGAGGAAGTGATGTCGAAGGCCGTCGATCGGACGGTGGAGGAGCTGGATGCGGCGATGCGCGAACTACGGCGCTCGCTGCACGGCATCCCGTACCGCACGGGTGGGTTCAAGAACACCCACGACAACTTGGCGCGCGATGTCGCCGCGCTGACGGTGCAGCTCGATTCGGCGCGTGGAGCGCTGCGCGAGCAGAAATGACCACCCCTGGTGGTGGGGCGCCCGCTGAACTGATTCTTGGCGGAAACAACAACGGGCGCCCCGCTACCGGACCCCAGAAACGCATCCGAAGGACTGGTAGCAATGAGCAAGCGTAGTAGCACCGCAACCCGCACCAACGGCGCCGCCCGCAGCCACACCGGACGCGCCACCCGCCCGCCCGGCCGGGAGTTCCAGGGCCTTGCCTGGCTGGCCCGACACCCCGGATTCGTCCTGGTCCCGCTGCTCGTCGGCGGCCTGGCCCTGACCCTCGGCCCGATCTCCACCGGCGCGTTGGTCTCCGTTCTTGTGGTCGGCACGCTCGTATGGAGCCGGGCGCACCCGGCCACGTTCGACCGGTTCGCCGCGCCCCGGCTCCGCGCGTTCTGGCGGCGCTGGACGGTCTACCGCGGCCGTCGCTGGTCCCGGCTCATGGCCGACTGCGGCCTGACCCGCGAGCAGCGCCACACCGGCGAACAGCTCGTCCCCCGCGTCCTGCGGGTCCGCTCGTCCTCGCCGACGATCGACACGATCTACGTCCGCATGGTCCGAGGACAGGACGTCGCGTTCTGGCAGGAGAAGGCCTCGATCCTGTGGGAGGCCATGATCGTGCACCGGGTCGCGATCACCCGGCACCGTCCCGGCGTGCTGGCGATCGTCATCGAGTGGGAGCTCCCGTTCACCCGGGTCATCCCGGCACCCGACATCCCGGCCCAAGTCGACGAGGTGGACCTGCGGGCGCTGGAGATCGGCGACAACGAGCACGGCCAGCCCTTCACCGCCTCCGTCGTCGACGGGCACCGGCTCGTGACCGGCCGCACCGGCTCCGGCAAGGGCTCCGTCCTGTGGGGCACGCTCCGATCGCTGGGCCCGTGCATCCGCGACGGTGTCGCCCGGGTCTGGATGGTCGACCTCAAGGGCGGGGTCGAGACCGAGCAGGGCGCCCCGCTGTTCCACCGCTACGCCACCAGCATGAGCGAAGCGCTGGAACTGCTCACAGAGTTCCGCGACTCGATGCGCGACCGCCAGGACTGGATGCGCGACAACAGCATCCGCAAATGCACACCCTCGGCGGAGACGCCGGTGGAGCTGCTGGTCATCGACGAGATGGCCATGCTCACCGCCTACGGCGACCGCTCGGCCGTCCGCGACGCCCTGCGGCTGCTCGCCGAGATCATGACCCAGGGCCGGGCGTCGCTGTTCTCGGTACAGGGCTACCTGCAGGAGCCCAGCAAGGACGTCCTCGACGTCCGGGAGCTGTTCACCCAGCGGATCTGCCTGGCCGTCACCGCCGCGAGCCACGTCGACATGGTGCTCGGCGAAGGCGCCCGCGAGCGGGGAGCCCTGGCCGATGAGATCCCGGGCGATGACCGGCACGCCGGGATCGGGTTCGTGATCGACCACGGCTCCCGGCTCCCGGTCCGGTTCCGGGCCGCCTACGTCACCGACGACGACATCACCGAGCTCGTCGCCCGCTGCGCACCCCGCAACGCCGACGTGATCGAGCTGGCCGGGGATCGGGGGGCCGCCTGATGGGCACCACGACTATGTGGGCCCTGCGTACCTGGGCCAAACTCACCGTCCTGCTCGTTCTGATCGTCGGCGGCTCCTGGCTGCACTTCGGCACCGGCTCGGGCTGGTTCTGGATCATCGTCGGACTCTCGGCGCTCGCGGAGTACTACGTCGTGCGCCAGCTCGCCCGTGAGTGGTCCTGGGAGGCCCGCGCCACCTGGTGGTGGTCGGCATGACCGGCACCGTGCAGGACGCGCTGTTCGGCGACCCCGCCGTCATCGACACCACCGATCAAGGGCAGACCGAGACGCAGGACCCGCGGGAGGTCGCCCGCATCGTCGCGGCAGCGCAGGAACCGGGATTCCTGGTGATCGAGCGGACCGGCCTCGTCCTGCGAGCGGATCCGGCCCGTCCGGGTTGCGCCGATGTCGTGTCCCGCCACGACGGCGACACCGTGGGCCAGCTGCTCGACTCCGGTCACCTCAAGCTCGGCGGCACCCACCACATCCATCACAACGGAGACGAGGGCCCGGCCCGCTCGGTCCTGGTCCCCAAGGCCACCCGCGACATGGTGACCCGCTGGGACCACCTCCGGCCCCTCCCCCAACCCACCGCGCCCACCAAGGCGAAAGGCAAGCAGGCGCCGTCCCGGCCGTCCGGGGTGATCGGCGTCGATGTCGTCGAACCCGGCAAGGCGCTGGTGACCCTCTCCGGCACCGGGACCGGCGGGACCGTCCTGCGCGACAGCGGCCGATACCGGGTCGAGAACGACCACGGCGCACTCGTCGGCCACGCCAGCTCCTACCGGGCCGCAGGGCGGCTCCTGTCCCGCTACTACGGCTTCACCCCGGGCCCGGTCGAGATCGAGCACGAACACCGCAACTACCGCCGGTGAACCGGCCCGGCCCCGCCGCCTGTGAGTCCAGCTCCCGGCGGGGCCGGAGCCATCCCCCACGACGCACCGTCCCGGGAGGGATGCCGCCCATGAACACCACACAGACCGATGTAGACCTCTCCCACCTGCTGCGCTCCGACGACTTCCAGACCTGGCGCCGTGAGGTCACCGCCATCGGCGGCTGCGCCGCCCCCATCCACCTGACCGGCTCGTCCCGGATCCTTGACCGCACGAACGGCACGGTGCTGGCCGAACGTGACGGCGAGATCCTGGCTCCGTGCGGGAACCGGCGCGCCTCGGTGTGTCCGGCCTGCTCGGATCGCTACGCCTCCGACGCCTACCACCTCATCCGCTCCGGAATGGCCGGCGGCAAGGGCGTCCCGGACTCCGCGGCCGAGCACCCGCGCGTGTTCGTCACCCTCACCGCCCCCTCGTTCGGGCCGGTGCACACACGCAGGGTGTCCCGACGCGGGCTCGTGATGCCCTGCGGATGCGGGGACAAGCACCACCCCGACGACCCGCGCATCGGCGGAGCCACCGACCCCGACGGACACGACTACACCGGCGCGATCCTCTGGCAGGCCCACGCCGGGAAGCTGTGGAACCGGTTCGCGATCCGGCTCCGCCGCACCCTCGCGCAGATGCTCGGGGTCAAGGTCCGCGACTTCACAGATCACGCCCGCCTGTCCTACGCCAAGGTCGCCGAGTACCAGCGGCGCGGCCTGGTCCACTTCCACGCCGTCATCCGCCTCGACGGCCCGGACGGGCCCACCACCCGGGCATCGGCCGCGATCACCACCGACGGCCTGAACTACGCGATCCGCGACGCCGTCCGCTCGGTCTGTCTCACTGTCGAACGCCCGGACGGGACGCCGCTGCTGCTCGAATGGGGCTCCCAGGTCGACATCCGCCCCATCACCTCCACCGCGGCCGCCCAGCTCGAGAACGACGACGGCGAGATCACCGACACCGCGCTCGCCGCATACGTCGCCAAGTACGCCACCAAGGGCACCGGCAAGAGCGAAGCCACCGACCGCCCGATCCGCGACATCGCCCACCTGCAACATCTCGACATCACCGACCACCACCGGCGCCTGATCGAAACCGCCTGGGAGCTCGGCGGCCTGGCCGAGTACGAGGACCTGAACCTGCGCCGGTGGGCGCACATGCTCGGGTTCCGCGGCCACTTCCTGACCAAGTCCCGCGCCTACTCGACCACCTTCGGCGCCATCCGCGGCGAGCGCCGTAGCTATCGGCTCACCGAGGCCCTGGCCGCCCTCGACACCCCGGCCGTATCCGGCTCGGTGCTCGTGGTCAACGACTGGCAGGTCGTCCACTTCGGGCACCGCAATGATGCCGAACGCGAGATCGCCCTCGGCATCGCCGAACGACGACGCGAACAACGCCGCACCGACCGGAGGACATCATGACGAGCGCGACGCACTCAGATCGCCTGTGGTCCGTGCAGGACCTCGCTGACTACCTTGGCGTCCCCGTACCGACGATCTACCAGTGGCGCAGCAAGCGCTACGGGCCTGTGGGCCTGCGGGTCGGCAAGCACATCCGTTACCGACCGGCCGACGTTGAGCGCTGGCTCACCGCCCTGCGGCGGGCCGCCTGATGGCCCACCTCCAGGACCGCTGGTATCGGACCGTTCCCGACCCGAAGCGGCCCGGCAAGACGGTGAAGGTGCCAACCGCGCGCCACGGTGCCGGTCGTCGCTACAAGGCCCGGCTGATCGGGCCGGACGGCAACGAGATCTCCCGTACGTTCGCCGATGGGCAACAGAAGGTCGCGAAGGACTGGCTTGCCAAGCAGCAGGTCGACGTCTCGGCGGGCGCGTTCATCGACCCTCGTGCAGGGAAGGTGACCGTTGCGTCGCTCGCGGCCCGATGGCTCGCCGACCTTGATATCGACGAGATGTCCCGCGAGCACCTGGAGATGCGGTTCCGCTCCCGGATCCTGCCCGACCTCGGGCGCATGGAGATCGGGGCCGTGACGCCGAGCATCCTGCGTGGCTGGGATCGGCGGCTCCGCGAGGATGGGCTGTCCGAGCGCTACCGACTCACGCTGTTCACGAATCTCTCGGCGCTGTTCATGGCCGCGCGGGACGACGGGCTGATCGCCAAGAACCCGTTCGACGGCAAGTCGCTCCGCAAGCCTCGCCCCGCCAAGGAGAAGGTCGTCCCGTGGCCGGAACGGCAGGTCTGGGCCGTGCAGGACGCACTACCGGAGCGGTTCCGGGTGCTTGTGGATCTTGCGGCCGGACTCGGGCTCCGGCAGGGCGAGTGCTTCGGGCTTGCGGTCGAGGATGTCGACTTCCTGCGCGGGCTCGTGCACGTGCGACGGCAGGTCAAGACGGTCCGGTACAAGCGGGTGTTCGCACTGCCCAAGTACGACAAGGAGCGCGACATCCCGCTGTCCGAGCCGGTGAAGATCGCGATCGCCGAGCACCTGCGGGCCCGCCCCGCGCGACCGGTGACGCTGCCGTGGGACACCCCTGCCGGCAAGCCGACGACCGTCGACCTGATCGTCCCTTCGGTCCGGGGGTTGGCGATCGCGGCGAACGACTTCAACCGCAACACGTGGAAGAAGGCGCTCGAAGCGATCGGGGTTCCGTCGGCGCGCTACGAGAACGGGATGCACGAGCTGCGGCACTTCTTCGCGTCGTCGCTGCTGGATCAAGGCGAGTCGATCAAGGCGGTGGCCGAGTGGCTGGGCCATACCGACCCGGCGTTCACGCTCGCGACCTACACCCACCTGATGCCCAACAGCGACGAGCGGACCAAGGCCGCCATCGCGGGGATCTACGACCGTCGGCGACCCTCCGACGGCCCGGACACGGCCCAGAGCTTTCAGGAGAACCCATAACGGCAGGTCAACGGCCCGATTCCGTGAGATCGACAAGATCTTCTGGGAGACCAAGCAGGCTGCCTGACCCAGGCGCTCGAAGCGGCGCTGACCAACGGGAACCCACTCTCGTCGGTCAGCGTCGCTTCTCGTTGTCGGGTCCCGCCGACCGCCGCGGCATGTACGGCGCTCCCGCGCGATGAACCCGCCGGCGCGCTTCACGGCGTGCGCGCCGACGTGTCCGGGGCGCGTACGCCGGTTTCGTGCGCGTCGATGGCGCGCCCGGGTGCAGGTCTCGGTCGGCGTGGAGCGGCGCGGCGCCGTGTGTCGGTCGCCGGTGTCGAGCTGCCAGAACGATCACCGGTGCCAGCCGCCGCAGCCTTGCTGCAAGCAACTTGCATCAGAGTATCCGGTGCAACGCGATGCGTCCATGCATGGCGGGTCTCTGTCGCGGGTATGCGGCTCTTGCGACATAGTGGCGGTTGAGCCCCACTTCCCCGACACAGGAGGTCCCCTCCCGATGGCCGAGTACACGCTCCCGGACCTGCCCTACGACTACGGCGCACTGGCGCCGCACATCGACGGCCAGATCATGGAGCTGCACCACTCCAAGCACCACCAGACCTACGTCAACGGTCTCAACGGCACGCTCGACAAGCTCGCCGACGCCCGCGCGAACAGCAACTTCGACGCCATCGTCGGGCTCGAGAAGACGCTCGCCTTCAACCTCGGCGGGCACGTCAACCACTCGATCTTCTGGAACAACCTGTCCCCGGACGGGGGCGACAAGCCGACCGGTGAGCTCTCCGCCGCGATCGACGACAACTTCGGGTCCTTCGACGCGTTCCAGGCCCACTTCACCGCGGCCGCGACCACGATCCAGGGCTCCGGCTGGGCCATCCTCGGCTGGGACACCCTCGGACAGCGTCTGCTCGTCCACCAGCTCTACGACCAGCAGGCCAACCTGCCCGCCGGCCAGATCCCGCTGGTCATGCTCGACATGTGGGAGCACGCCTTCTACCTGCAGTACAAGAACGTCAAGCCGGACTACGTCAAGGCCTGGTGGAACGTCGTGAACTGGGCCGACGCCGAGCAGCGCCTCGCCGCGGCCCGCAAGGGCGTCTGAGCAGGCACACCCGACGCAGCCATCGCGTCCCGAGAGCCCCGCACCGGTCCGTCCGGGCGGGGCTCTCGTCGTAGGTTGGCCCGACGAGGGATCAGCCTCGCGGCAGCCCGCCCGCGGCCCGGAGGAGAAGGTGCATGCCCATGTCCACCGACCGCTCCCGGACGTCCGATCGTCCGCCGGGCAGCTGCCGGTCGCGCGCGAGCACGCCGCCCTCGCGGGTGGTCACGCAGATGCAGACGTAGCCGACCGGCTTAGCCTCGGTGCCGCCGTCCGGACCGGCAACGCCGGTGATCCCGATCCCGATGTCGGTGCCGAAACGCTCACGGGCGCCGTCGGCGAGGGCACGGGCGACCTCCGGGGACACCGCACCGTGGGTCCCGATCAGCTCGGCCGGTACGCCGAGCAGCGACGTCTTGGCCTCGTTGGAGTAGGCGACCACTCCCCCGGACACGTAGGACGACGACCCCGGACGGTCGACCAGGCGCCCGGCGAGCAGGCCCCCGGTGCAGGACTCCCCGGTGGCCACCGTGAGGCCGTGCTCGCCCAGTACGCGGGCCAGCAGCTCGTCGGTGGTCGTGCCGTCGGCACTGACCAGGTTTCGCCGGTGCCGGGTGATGATCTCCTCTGCCAGGGCATCCGCCGTCTTCTCGGCGCCGGGCAACGGGTGCAGGTCCACCTCGAGCTCGGAGCGGCGCAGGCAGGTCGTGACCTCCACCCGGGCCAGCTCGGGGAACCCGCCGGACGTCTCGATCTCCCGCAGCGTCGCCGCTATCTCGGACTCGGGCAGGCCGAAGAAGCGCAGCAACCGCGGCTCGGCGTGCTGCACGCCCGCCAGCAACGCGGCCATCGGCGGCGAGGTCAGCGCCGAGGGCCACATTCCCTGCAGCTCCCGCGGCGGCCCGGGCAGCACGACGACCAGCGGCCCGGACGTGCCGCGGAGCACCAGGCCGGGCGCGGTCCCGACCGGCTCCAGCACCGACGCACCCTCGGGCACCATCGACTGCTTGCGGGTGGCCGCCTCGAGTGCCGGGCCGTCGAAGCCACCGCGCGACGCCCACCGCGCGGTCTTGGCGTTGATCGTCTCCTGGACCCCGGGGTCCAGCCGGGACCCGACGCCGCAGAACCCCGCCACCACCTCGGCCGTCAGGTCGTCCGCGGTCGGGCCGAGCCCCCCGCTGGTGATCACCAGCTCGGCCCCGTTGCCGGCGACGAACTCCAGGGCCGAGCGCAGGTCCTCGGGCCGGTCGCCGACCAGCATCAGCTCGGAGACCTCGAACCCGAGGGCGCCCAGCTCGCGGGCCAGGTAGGGCCCGTTCGCGTCCCGCACCAGGCCGGTCAGCAGCTCACTGCCGGTGACCAGCACGGCGGCCGTGGGACGGGTGGCGGTGGGGCCGGAGGCACGGCCGGCGACCGCGCTGTCGGCTGCGGGGTCGTCGGCTGCAGGGACGTAGGACATGGGCCGAAACCTACCCGGCGTGATCGGCCCGTCGGCGCGGGATCGCGCCCGGGTCCGGGGCGGCGAGCACCACCCGACGGGGTCACGGCACGCGTGCGGATCGGCTCCCGTCGGCGTGTCGCGGCGGCCGGAACGCCCTCGACCCGGGCCGTCGGGCGTGGTCCGGGCTCGCGAGGGTCCCTCACCTGATCAGCCCAGGCCGCTGAGCTGCCGGAACGGAGCGTGTCCTGCCGCGTGCCGCCCGATCGGGTGACGACGGACAAGATCATCACGCTGAGCGATGCTGAGCACGTTTTCAGCGACTCTCAGTGTCGTCACAGCCGTCGCGGACGAGACTTGGATCCATGGCACCGAACGAACCGACCTGGGTGGGCGAGCTGGATCGGCTCGTCCCGATGCACGACCTCCAGGTCGGCGCGGACTACCGCGCGGCCCGCCTCCTGGTCACCGTCGCCGGTACGCCGCAGGGGCAGGTGACGGTACCGCTGCACGGCGGCCGGGCCACCGCCGCGGATCTCGCCGCCGCCGTCGCGCGGCTCGGCCCGGCGACCGCGGTCCGGGGCACCCCGATGTCGACCGAGCCGATCACCGTCATCATCGCCACCCGCAACCGCCCGGAGAGCCTGGGGCGCTGCCTGCGCAGCGTGCTGGCCGGTGACCACCCGGCGCTGCAGGTCGTCGTCGTCGACAACGACCCGGACGACGAGCGCACCGCGCGGATCGTGGACACCTTCGCCAGCCCGCGGGTGCGCTACGTGCGTGAGTCGCGCCGCGGCGCGTCGGTCGGGCGCAACCGCGGGCTCGCCGAGGCCCGCACCGACGTCGTCGCGTTCACCGACGACGACACCGAGGTCGACCGCTCCTGGGCCTCCCGGATCGCCGGTGCCTTCGCCGCTAACCCGGCGCTGACCTGCCTGAGCGGCCCCGTCCTGGCCGCACGGCTGGGCAGCCCCGAGGAGCGGGCCGCGGACGTCGCGCTCGCCTGGAACAAGGGGTTCGCGCCCCGCACGTTCTCGCTGGCCGCGCCGCCCGCCGACTCCCCGATCTTCCCGTTCTCCCCCGGCCTGTTCGGGATCGGCGCGAACCTCGCGGTGCACGCGGCGCAGGCCCGTGCGGCGGGCGGGTTCGACGAGGCGATGGGCCCGGGCACCCCGACCCACGGTGGCGAGGACTGCGAGTTCATGGTCCGGATGGTGCTCGCCGGCCACACGCTGGGCTACTCCCCCGGCGCCTACGTCTGGCACCACCACCGCCCCGACCAGGCGGCGCTGCGCGCGCAGCTCGAGGGGTACGCGATCGGTCTGGGCAGCTTCCTGGCCAAGGTCGCGCTGAGCCCGCAGGGCCGGGCCGCGGCGCTGCGCCGGCTGCCGGCTGCGATCGCCCGGCTGCGCCACATCTCCGCGCGCGAGGCCGACGCCGGGGACGCGATGCCGACCGACGCCGACCAGACCCGCACCCGCGGCCTGCTCGCCGGCCCCGGCGCCTACCTGCGCTCGCGCCGTGCGGTGCGCCGCGCCGGCGGCACCGTGCCGGCGCTGATGCCCGCACACAGCGACACGCCGACCCTGGCCCTGCAGCGCGACCGTGTCCTCACGCCCTGACGGGTCCGGGCAGCACCTCGGGCCGGCGCGCGGCCGCGGCGAGCAGCTCGCGCGGTCCGGTCACCAGGCGCCGCTTCGTCAGGTCCATCAGGCCGAGCGTGCACTCGACGTCCGCGGCGAGCGTCGCGTCGGTGGGCGCGCCGTCCACGTCGTGGTCACGCACGATCCGGTGACTCATCGTGAACGAGCGGCCCTCGCCGAACGCGATCTCCGAGTCCACCTCGAGCTCCTCGCCGGCCCGGAGTTCGGACCGGAAGTGCGCCGTCGTCGCGAGCAGCACGACGGTGACGCCGTGATCGCCGAGCACGGCCTGCGACAGACCGGCCCCCCGGAAATGCTCCATCCGGGCGTGCTCGGCGTACTGGTGATAGACCGCATGGTTGACGTGGCCGTTCACGTCGACCTCGTAGCTGCGGACGCCGATCCGGACGCGGAATCGGGCGGGCGTGGCGGACGTCATGTGGCACAGGATCTCAGGTGTCACACCATCGTGGATCAGCCGCTCGTCGGAGCCGGGTGGAGTTGTTGTGCGTCACACCCCGCGCCCTTAGGGTTGATCCAGGGCCTGACTACGCTGTCGCGGGGACGGCACGGAACATCGATCCAGCGTCCGGGGGAGGGCGTCACGCGGAGTGACGGCCTGCCCAACCGGTCCGACCGTCCCGGATCCGGCGTCTTGTCGAGGGAGCACGGTGCACATGAGCAGTGAGACGCCCATCGGTGTGGGGGACGACGCGACCCCCGACGTCGGCGAGGTCGTCCGCTTCGAGGTCGTCGGGCACGGGAACGACGCGGTCGTCGTCCACGTGCACGGGGAGCTCGACACGATGACCGCGCCGGTACTGCGCGAGCAGCTCTCCGGCCAGATGCCCACGGCCGAGCTGCTGGTGGTCGATCTGTCCCTGGTGACGTTCCTCGGTTCCGCGGGACTGGCCGCACTGGTCGCGGTGAAGGACGAGGCGGACGGCTCCGGGCACCGGCTGCGGCTGGTCTGCGGCTCGCACGCGGTGACCCGGGCGCTCGAGGCGACCGGGCTGCTGTCGATGTTCGACGTCGCCGACGGTGTCCCGGAGGCCCTGCGGGAAGCCGGCTGAGGGCACGGCCGGCTCGACCGGCCATGGAGGCGTATGGGTGCCTGGTGGCCCCCGCGGTCTTCAAAACCGACGTGGCCGAGCATCTCGGCCAGGCGGGTTCGATTCCCGTCCGCCTCCGCC
>JAKDNL010000596.1 GCA_030451825.1 Pseudonocardia sp.
ACCTCGTCCTCGTTGTACCCCCTCTTCCCGATAGGGGGTTTGCTGAACGCGACGTTATGAACGTCGGCGGGCGTCAGCGGCATCGGATCACCTCATGCGGTCCTCGGCGGCAACCCGGGTGACTGGGGCTCACACCGGGAAGGGTGGCTTGGCGATGTTCATCAGGATGAACACGACAAGCAACAACACCATAATCGACAAGTCCAGTCCTACGCCGCCTATCCGGACGACGGGAATCACTCTCCGCAGCAACTTGACAGGAGGGTCGGTCGCCGTGAAGACGACCTCCATCGCGACCGCGCTGCCGCCGGCCGGATGCCACTGCCGCGCGAACGTCCGGACCATCTCGACGACGATCCGGGCCGCGAGCAGCAGCCAGAAGAAGAACAGGACGTAGTAGATCAAGAGCCTGACGAGGTCACCCACGACTCAATCCTGCCGGAAACTGCCACGTTCGGCGATCCTGCGGGCGTCGTCGGCCGACACCTCGATGTCCGCCGGGGTGAGCAGGAACACCCGGCTGGTGACCTTGTCGATCGATCCGCGGAGGGCGAAGGCGAGGCCGGCGGCGAAGTCCACCAGGCGTTTTGCCGCCGCGTCGTCCAGCTCGGTCAGGTTCATGATGACCGGCACACCGTCGCGGTAGCGCTCGCCGATCGTGCGTGCCTCGTTGTAGCTGCGGGGCTGCAGAGTGGTGATCGTCGCCGGCGCCGACGGCGTCCGGTCGCGCTGTTCGGGGACCGCCGACGGGGACGGGACGGGCGCCACCGGACGCTCCGCGCGGACCGGTTCACGGGTCGCGTGCAGGCTCTCCGGATCCATCGCCAGCGCGCCCCGCACGGGCGGTGTGGAGCCGCCGGAGAAGCCTCCGGATCCGTGCCCGGCGAGCCCCGTGGGCTCCCTGTCCAGGTGCGATTCGGCCCGAACGGCCCGCGCCGGGCGGGACGCCTCGCGCGCCGGGCGGCCCGACCATCCGTCGTCGTAGGCCGCCGCGGAGTCCGACGTGTACTCGTTGTAGTCGTCGGGATCGGCGAATCGCCCTCCTGCGGGCGCCCAACGGTCACCACGCGGCCCTCCGTGGCCCGCCCGGGACGGGGCGTACTGCTCCGGCTCGTCCACGAAGTCCATCTCGTCCGCCGGAACCATGCCGAAGTAGGCCTTGAGCCGGTACATCGCGCTCATCCGCTGCTCCCTCACACCGTCATGTCCCCGCCACGCAGCACCGGTAAATGTGATCTCGACGACCCGCCTACCAGCGATTACCGCGAGGTTATCCGCCGGTCCCCCACAAGAGCCGTTCCGACACGCACCACCGTCGATCCGTGACCGATGGCGGTCTCCAGGTCGCCGCTCATCCCGGCCGATACCTCGGTCGCGCCGGGGTGCCGGGCCTGCAGCCGCCCGGCCGCACCGGCGATCGCCGCGAACGCGCCCTCCGGCTCGGAATCCAGCGGGGCGACCGCCATCAAGCCCTCCAGCCGCAGGCCCGGCAGGCCCGCGACCAGGTCGGCGAGCTCGGGCAAGCGGTCGTCGGGCACCCCGCCGCGCTCCGGGTCGCCGTCCACGCTGTACTGCAGCAGCACCGGCAGCGGGCCGTCCCGGATGCCGTCCTCGACCGCGGCGGAGGCGGCCCGGTCCAGCGCCCGGGCCAGCCGGGGCGAGTCGACGGTCTCCACCCGTGTCACCCACGGGAGCACCAGCTTGACCTTGTTCCGTTGCAGGCCGCCGACGAAGTGCCAGCGCGGCGACGCGTCGCGGCGGAGCTCGGCGACCTCACCGGCCTTGCTCGCGGCCTCCTGCGCACGGTTCTCCCCGAGCGCGGTCACGCCGAGGTCGAGCAGCGCGGCGACCTCGGAGGCCGGGACGGTCTTGGTCACGGCCAGCAGGGACACCGAGCCCCGCTCCCGCCCGGAGGCGGCGCAGGCGGCGTCGATCCGCTCGCGCAGGGCGGCCAGGTTCCGGGCCAGCTCGTCGCGGCGCCCGTCGGGCCCGGGCTCATCAGGAACGGTCATGAGCTCATCGTGCCGGGTCCGGTGCCCCGGCCGTCCGGGGAGGATCCTGGCCCACGGGTCAGGCCGGGCGCGGGTCGAGCCAGGTGACCGCGGCGTGGCGTCCGCACCGGCCGTCGCGCCGGTGGCTGAACAGGTCCGGGTCCTCCATCGTGCACCGTGGGTCGGTACCCACCCGGGTCACGCCGAGATCGGCGAGCCGCCGGGTCAGGCCCGCCCGGAGATCGAGTCCGGCGGTGCCGGTCCTGGTCCGGGACGCGCTGCCGGGCAGCGCGGCCTCGACCTCGTCGCGCATCGCGGCCGGGACCTCGTAACAACGCCCGCAGACGGCCGGGCCGAGCAGCACCTCGAGACGTTCGGGACGGGCACCGAGCTCGACCATCGCCGTGACGGTGCTGTCCAGCACACCCTGCGCGGCGCCCGTGCGTCCGGCGTGGGCCGCGGCCACGACGCCGGCCTGCGGGTCGCCGAGCAGCACCGGGACACAGTCGGCGGCGAGCACCGCCACGCCCAGGCCGGGCGTGGTCGTGACGACGGCGTCGGTGTCCGGGACGTCCGGCGCGGTCGGGCGCGGGGCCTCCGACACCACGGCGACGGTCGTGCCGTGCACCTGCGCCAGGAACACCGCGCCGGTCAGCCCGAGCTCGCGGACCAGCCGGAAGCGGTTGCCCGCGACCGCGTCCGGGTCGTCGCCGACCCCGCGGGAGAGGTTGAACCGGGCGAACGGACCGGTGGAACGGCCGCCCGCCCGGGTGGTCGTCACCCGGCGGACGCGCACTAGCGACGCATGAACGGCGGAACGTCCACCTCGTCGTCCGGGCCGTTGTCCGGGCCCGGACGGGTCGACGGACCGACGGCGGACGCGGGCTCGGCGACGTACTCGCCACCGTGTCGGCCGTCCTGCGGCCGGAAGTCGGTGTTCCGCGCGACGTCGGGCTGGCGCGGGGCCGGCGGCGCGTACGGCGCGGCCGGGGGCAGCGTCCCGGTCTGGTTCGGGCCCGCCGGCGGCGACACCACGGCCGGCAGCTCCGGAGCCGACGTCGGCGCGGCCGGGGTCTGCGGAGTCAGCGGGTACTGCCCGTTCGTGCCGTTTCCGTTGGTCCCGTTCGCCACCGGGGCCGGGGCCGGGGCCGCCGCCGCGGACGGTGCCGCCGGGGCCACGGCCGGAGCCTGTTCGGCCGGCGCCTCCGCGTCGGCGGCGCGCTGGGCGGGCGTCCGGAACGCGGCCGGCTCGAGCTTCTTGTGCGTGGGCGTACCGCCCTCGAACCCGGCTGCTATCACGGTGACGCGCACCTCGTCGCCGAGCGAGTCGTCGATCACCGTGCCGAAGATGATGTTCGCTTCCGGGTGCGCCGCCTCCTGGACCAGCGACGCCGCCTCGTGGATCTCGAACAGGCCCAGGTCGGAGCCACCGGCGATGGACAGCAGCACGCCCTGGGCGCCGTCCATCGACGCCTCCAGCAACGGCGAGTTGATGGCCTTCTCGGCGGCCTGCACCGCCCGGCCCTCACCGCGCGCGGACCCTATGCCCATCAACGCGCTGCCCGCCCCGGACATGACGGACTTGACGTCGGCGAAGTCCAGGTTGATCAGGCCGGGCGTGGTGATCAGGTTCGTGATGCCCTGCACACCGGAGAGCAGGACCTCGTCCGCGGAGCGGAACGCGTCCATCAGCGAGACCCCGACGTCACCGAGCTGCAGCAGCCGGTCGTTCGGGATGACGATCAGGGTGTCGCACTCGTTGCGCAGCGCCTGGATGCCGTCCTCGGCCTGCCCGGCGCGCCGGCGGCCCTCGAACGTGAACGGCCGGGTGACCACACCTATGGTCAGCGCGCCCAGCTTGCGGGCGATCGACGCGACGACGGGCGCGCCTCCGGTACCGGTTCCGCCGCCCTCCCCCGCGGTGACGAAGACCATGTCGGCCCCCTTGAGGACCTCCT
>JAKDNL010000076.1 GCA_030451825.1 Pseudonocardia sp.
CGGTGCCGCAGCGTCGTAGCCAGGCCGCTGGCGGTCGCGGCTCGTCGTCGGACGGCGCGGGCGGGGACCCGCTGCCGCCGGAGCCGCCGCCGGAGGACGCGCCACCCGACGGCGACGACGAGGAGTCGATGATGGCCGAGGCCGCGGCCGATTCCAGCAGCGGCGCCGCGCGGCGCGACCCGGAGGTCGCGGCGATGGAGTTGCTCAGCACCGAGCTCGGCGCGACGGCGTTCGAGCAGCGCTGAGCGCGGTCAGCGGCCGAGGAACGCCAGGATCCCGGCAGTGATCGCCTTCGCGTACCGGTCCCGGCCGGCCGGCGAGGACACCAGCTCCGCCTCCGCGGGGTTGCGCATGTTCGCGCACTCCACCAGCGCCGTCGGTACCGCCGCGGTGTTCAGCCCGCCCAGGTCGTCGCGGCCGTCGAGGCCCTGGGCGCCGATGTAGTCGGCGGGCGCGAACCGGCCGCCCTGCAGCGCGTCGCGCAGGTCCGTGGCCAGCGTGCGCGCCGGGCCGGACTGGGCGGCATTGAGCGGTGGGTCGGAGTAGGCGATGTGGAACCCGCGGGCCTTCGCGGCCGCTCCGTCGGCGTGCAGCGACACCGCGGCGGCCGCCCCGGACTTCGCACCGGCCTCGCCGCGCTCGTCGACACACGGCCCGACTCCGCCGTCGTCCGGGCGGGTGAGCACGACGGTCACGCCCGCGGCCTGCAGCTGTGCCCGCACGCGCTGCGCGAGGTCCCACGTGAAGTCGTGTTCGGCGTACCCGGCGTCGGTGGAGGTGCCGGTCGTGTTGCACGCCTTGGTGCCGCCGCGCCCGTCCGGGACCTTGCGGTTGATCGCCGTTGTCGCGCCGCCGTTCCCGCCGTTGTGTCCAGGGTCGAGCAGGACGACCGGGGCCGCGGCCCGGGTGGCGGCCGGGGCCGGGGCGGGCGGCGGAGGCCCGGCCCCGGCGACGGTGGTGGCCGCGAGGCCGGACGCCGCGGTGGAGACGGGCGTCGGCGCGGGTGCGGCGGACCCGGCGCCGGCGCACCCGGCGCACAGGGCGGTGCCGGCCAGCAGGGCGGTGGCGATGCGGAGCGGGGCGGACACGGGCGACACCCTGACACGGCTACCCTGGGGCTCGGCCCCGTCGCGTCGGCCGTGTCGGGAATTCGTTCCCGTGCCCTACCGGCGCCGGGCGGGCGCGAGGAGTTCGTCGAAGCGAGGAGTTCGCTGGTGGAACCGGGTCAGCCCGATATGCAGATGATCCTGCAGCAGGCGCAGAAGATGCAGCAGCAGCTGCAGGAGGCGCAGGCCGAACTGGCCACCGCCGAGGTCACCGGACAGGCCGGGAACGGTCTGGTCGAGGTGACGATGACGGCGCAGCTGGAGCCGCGCGGGGTGAAGATCGACCCCAAGGTCGTGGACCCGGAGGACGTGGACACGCTGCAGGACCTCGTCGCCGGGGCCCTGCAGGACGCCGTTCGCGCGGCGCAGGCGCTGCAGGCCGAGAAGATGGGCCCGCTCGCCGGAGGCATGGACATGGGCGGCCTGGGCCTTCCGGGCGCCTGAGGTGTTCGAGGGGCCGGTCCAGGACCTGATCGACGAGCTGGGCCGGCTGCCGGGGGTCGGGCCGAAGAGCGCCCAGCGGATCGCGTTCCATCTGCTGGCCGCCGACCCGGCCGACATCACCCGTCTGCAGGATGTTCTGCAGACGGTCAAGCAGGGTGTCCAGTTCTGCGAGGTGTGCGGCAACGTCGCCGCCGACGCGCGCTGTCGCTACTGTGCCGACGCGCGGCGCGACCCGACGCTGGTGTGCGTCGTCGAGGAGCCCAAGGACGTCCTCGCCGTGGAGCGGACCCGCGAGTTCAAGGGGCGCTACCACGTCCTGGGCGGTGCGCTGGACCCGCTGGCCGGGATCGGGCCGGACACGCTGCGGATCCGTGAGCTGCTCACCCGTCTCGGCGGCACCGGGCCGGCCGCGGACGAGACCGACATCTCCGAGGTCATCATCGCCACCGACCCGAACACCGAGGGCGAGGCGACGGCCACCTACCTGGTGCGACTGCTGCGCGATTTCCCCGGGCTCTCGGTCACCCGGCTGGCGTCCGGTCTGCCGATGGGTGGCGACCTGGAGTTCGCCGACGAGATGACGCTCGGCCGCGCCCTCGCCGGCCGTCGGGTGCTGTAGCCGCCCGAGACAGAAGGCCGGCCCGCCCGAAGGCGCGGCCGGCCGATCGGCGCAACAACCCCCGTCGCGGCGTCGGTCCTTTCCGATGGTGCGTGTGCTGCGTCGGCGGTCAGTCGGTGTCCTCGTCGGCCCAGGCGTCGACGTAGTACCGGCGGGGTCTCCGCTGCTGATGGCGCTGCTCCCAGCTGATCCGGCGCTCGGCGGCGATCCGCCGCCAGGCCCGGCGCTGTGCGGAGTCGACGACCCCGATCACGATGCCGGTCAGCACGAGGACTGCCAGACCGATGACCACCAGCATGATCAGCCCGGTCATGGTGACCACCGGCCCTGGGCCGCCCCCGGCGACTTCCCGGCCCGGTGGACCTCCGGCGCGCGGTGCGAACGGTGACTACGAATCATCACGATCTCCTCTGCTCGCCTGCCCTGACGGACCTCCGACGAGCCCGCGGAGTGTGATCGCGGTCTCTGGCCCGCCTATGAGTAGAGTGCCGGACATCGGGCTCATGTGCAATTGCACGGCGGTGGGATTGCACAGGGCTACCCGAAGAGACGAACTCGTCGTGTCTCCGCGAAAGGGCCGCGACGACCGGTCCGGTAGGGGGTGGGGCGGGTGGAGCACGAACCGACCGGGGCGCGCCGCCGCCTCGGTGCGGAGCTGCGGCGCCTCCGCGGCAACGCCGGCCTGCGGCTCGACGAGGTCGGGCGCGAGCTGGACTGTTCCACCTCCAAGATCAGCCGCCTGGAGAACGGGAAGGGCATCCCGAAGCCGCGCGACGTCGAGGATCTGATCCGCATCTATCGGGTCACGGCGGAGCTCGAGAAGGCCATGCTGCGGCGCCTGGTCCACGAGAGCCGGTCCCAGGGCTGGTGGGAGACCTACACCGACGGCCTCTCGGCCGAGCGATTCGTCCTGGACAGTCCCGGCCGGTACGCGGCGCTGGAGACCGACGCCGTCGGGATCGACTCGTTCGACCTCGCTGTGCTGCACGGCCTGGTCCAGACGTCGGACTACACCCGCTCGATCCTGACGGCACTGCTGCCGCGGCACGAAGTGTGGGAGATCGACCGCCTGGTGGATCTGCGTGGCCACCGCCAGAGGGCACTGAGTTCCGGGAGCGATCCGCTGCGGCTTCTGGACGTGATCGACGAGGGTGCGCTGCGACGTGTGGTCGGTGGCCCCGCGGTGATGGTGGGCCAGATGGAGCGGCTGCTGGAGCTTGCCGACATGCCGAACGTGGTGCTGCACGTCCTGCCGTTCGGCGCCGGCATGCACCGCGCGCACTCCGGTCAGTTCTCGATCCTGGAGATCCCGGACGAGCTCGGCTCCGACCTCGTCTACACCGAGAGCCATGCGGGCGACACGTACCTGTCCGACACCGTCGATGTGAGGCTCTACCGCGCGATCCTCGACGATGCCCGGGCCCGCGCGCAGGACCCGGAGTCCTCACGGGACACTCTGCTCCGTTATCGCGAGCTTCACCTGTCCGGCGAGGGGGCCGAAATTGATCGACTACCGGGTCAGTAGCTACTGCCACCTGGGCAACTGCGTCGCCGTCGGGGCGGCGCCGGGCGGCGGGATCGCCATCGCCGACACCAAGACCGACCAGGCTCCACTGGTGTTCACCGGCACGGAGTGGGCGGCGTTCTGCGAGGGGGTTCGCCGCGGCGAGTTCGACGACCTCGGCTGAGCTTCGGCGCCGAGCGGGCGGGCCGGGGGCGTTCCCGAACCGTGACGTCAGGGTCTACCGGCGGGTAACGCGGAGCTAAAGTGTCGCTCGTCACCCGATGCATTACCCCGATTCACCATCGAGGTCATCCGAATGACGAGTGCTCCCCGACGACTGGTCGCCACCCTCACGGCCGGTCTGCTCGCGATTCCCTGACTGCCTGTGCGACGTCCGATCGCGACGACGACGGCGGAGGCGCGGCCGGCGGCACGATGGTCTTCAGCGCCGCGGGCGCCCCGAAGAACTTCGACCCGATCTTCAACGACGACGGGGAGAGCTTCCGGCCGGCGCATCAGATGTTCGACACGCTGATCACCTACAAGGCGGGAACCAGCGAGCTGGAACCGGGGCTGGCGACGTCCTGGACGTCCACTCCGGACGGCAAGAAGTGGACGTTCGACCTCCGCCAGGGAGTGACGTTCCACGACGGCATCGCCTTCGACGCCGGCGCGGTCTGCGCGAACTTCGACCGCTGGTTCAACATGAAGGGCGCCGCCGCGCAGAGCCAGATGATCTATTTTGGCGACGTGTTCGAGGGCTTCGCCAAGAACGAGGGCGACTCGTCCGGCTCGCCGATCTACAAGAACTGTCAGGCCAAAGGACGCGAATACCGCGGTGCTGAACCTGAACAAGTTCACGGGCGCGTTCCCGGCGGCGTTCGGCCTGACCTCGTTTTCGATCTCGAGCCCGACGGCGCTGAAGCAGTTCAACGCGGACGCGGTGACCCAGAGCGGGGACTCGTTCACCTACCCGGCCTACGCCAACGAGCACCCGACCGGCACCGGGCCGTTCAAATTCGAGAGCTACAACAAGGCCAGCCAGACCATCACCCTGGTCCGCAACGAGGAGTACTGGGGCGAGAAGGCCAAGCTCGACAAGCTGATCTTCAAGATCATCCCGGATGAGAACGCCCGCAAGCAGGAGCTCGCCGCCGGCACCATCGACGGCTACGACCTCCCCTCGCCCGCGGACTACGAGACGCTCAAGGACACCGGTAACCAGCAAGTCGGTCACCTCGCTGGCGATCATGGGCCTGCTTTCCGGGCGCGGGCCGGAGGTGGGCGGGCAGGTCCGGTTCGGCGACGACGACCTGCTCACGCTCTCCGAAGCGCAGCTGCGCGAGCGTCGGGGTCGCGACCTGGGGATGGTGTTCCAGGACCCGCTGTCCAGTCTGGACCCGCGCCAGTCGGTGGAGTCGCTGCTCACCGAGGGCCTGCGCGCACACGGCCTGAGCGGGGGAGCCGGGGCCGACCGGGCACGGCTGGCCGAGCTGATGGACGCCGTCGGCCTGCCGGCGGGCGCGCTGCGCCGGTACCCGCACGCGTACTCCGGCGGGCAGCGGCAGCGGATCGGCATCGCCCGCGCGCTGTGTGTGGAGCCGGACCTGATCGTCGCCGACGAGCCGGTGTCCGCATTGGACGTCTCGGTGCAGGCGCAGGTGCTCAACGTGCTGTCCCGGCTGCAGCGCGAGCTTGGCCTGACCTACCTGGTGATCGCGCACGACCTGGCCGTCGTCCGGCACGTGAGCGACCGGGTCGGGGTGATGTACCTGGGCGGGATCGTCGAGGAGGCAGTGGCCCGGACCCGCAGGTCGAGGACGACCGCGAACGGATCCTGCTCTCCGGCGACCTGCCCTCACCGGCCGCTCCGCCGCCGGGCTGCCGGTTCCACCCCCGCTGCTCCTGGCGCCAGGACGACCGGTGCGACACCGAGCGTCCGGAGCTGCGCGTTCCCGAAGGTGCGGGGCCCGAGCACCGGGTGGCATGTCACCACGCCGAGGCCATCCGGGACGGCCGGATCGCCCGGCACGCGGTGCAGGTCGAGGCCGTCGACCAGATGCTCGGTACCGGCCCCGCGCCCCGGATCACGGCGGATCACTCACCGAGTACCTGGGCCGCTGACCCCGGGCCGGCCGCCGACGCCGCGCGCCCGTAGCCGAACGAACGTGACACTGGTAGCGCTGAACGCAACGAAAGCCACACTCGTACCGAAGCCTGCCCGGCAGAACCCGCGCCCGACCCGGCCCGCACTCGCGTCCTGGTGGGCGAGCGTGACATTCGTAGCGCTCAACGCTACGAACGCCACACTCGTTCGGGTCCGGGCCCGGGAGCGTCAGCGCATGGCTCGGTTGATCGCGGAGACGACGCCCTTCAGGGACGCGCTGGTGATGCTGCTGTCGATCCCCACGCCCCAGAAGACCTTGCCCTCGACGGCGCACTCGACGTAGGCGGCGGCCCGGGCGTCGTCGCCGCCGCCCATGGCGTGCTCGTGGTAGTCGAGCACCCGGACGTCGAACCCGATCCCGGCGAGCGCGTCGACGAACGCGGCGATCGGGCCGTTGCCGCTGCCGGTGATCTCGTGCAGGTCGGACTCGACGCGCACGGTCGCCACGATCTCGTCGTTGCCCTCGCCGTCGCTGGTCACCCGGTGGCGGACCAGGCGCAGCGGGGTCTCGCGGTCGAGGTACTCGATGTCGAAGGCGTCGCGCATCGCCTTCGGCTCGACCTCGCCACCCTCGTTGTCGGTGAACGTCTGGATGACGTGCGAGAACTCCATCTGCAGACGGCGCGGCAGGTCCAGCTGGTGCTCGGCCTTCATGATGTAGGCGATGCCGCCCTTGCCGGACTGCGAGTTCACCCGGATCACGGCCTCGTAGGTCCGGCCGATGTCGCGCGGGTCGACCGGCAGGTAGGGGACCTCCCACGGGTGGTCGTCCACGTCGTGCCCGGCCGCGGCGGCGTCGACGCGCATCGCCTCGAAGCCCTTGTTGATCGCGTCCTGGTGGCTGCCGGAGAACGCGGTGTAGACCAGGTCGCCGCCCCACGGGTGGCGCTCGCCGACGGGCAGCTGGTTGCAGTACTCGACGGTGCGGCGGACCTCGTCGATGTCCGAGAAGTCGATCTGTGGGTCGATGCCCTGGGTGAACAGGTTCATCCCGAGGGTGACCAGGTCGACGTTGCCGGTGCGCTCGCCGTTGCCGAACAGGCAGCCCTCGATCCGGTCCGCACCGGCCTGGTAGCCCAGCTCCGCGGCCGCGACGCCGGTGCCTCGGTCGTTGTGCGGATGCAGGCTCAGCACGATGGCCTCGCGGCGGTCCAGGTTGCGGTGCATCCACTCGATCGAGTCCGCGTAGACGTTCGGCGTCGCCATCTCCACCGTGGCCGGCAGGTTGACGATCATCGGCTGCTCGCGGGTGGGCTGCCAGATCGCGCTGACCTGGTTGCACACGTCCACGGCGTACTCCAGCTCGGTGCCGCTGTAGGACTCCGGCGTGTACTCGAACGTCCAGTCGGTGGACGGGTACTTCTCGGCGAAGCGCGAGACCTCCTCCGCGCCGTCGGTGGCGATCTTGGCGATACCGGCGCGGTCGGAGCGGAACACGACCCGGCGCTGCAGCACCGAGGTGGAGTTGTAGAGGTGCATGATCGCGCGCGGCGCGCCCTCGCAGGCGGCGAACGTGCGCTCGATCAGCTCCGGGCGGGCCTGGGTCAGGACCTGGATCGCCACGTCGTCCGGGATCGCGTCGCGCTCGATGATCTCGCGGACGAAGTCGAAGTCGGTCTGGCTGGCGGCCGGGAACCCGACCTCGATCTGCTTGTAGCCCATCCGTACCAGCAGGTCGAACATGCGGCGCTTGCGGTTCGGGCTCATCGGGTCGATCAGCGCCTGGTTGCCGTCGCGCAGGTCGACCGCGCACCACAGCGGGGCGGTGGTGATCCGCTTGTCCGGCCAGGTGCGGTCGGGCAGCGACACCGGCTCGACCAGCTCGTGGAACGGCTTGTACCGGCCGAACGGCATATGGGAACCCTTCTGCGGGTTCCACGGGGCCTGCTCCGGCGGCGCGGATCGGTCGGGAGTGCGTACCCGGCTCTGGCTGCCGGCGATGTACGCGTCGGGAGTGCTGGTCACGTCGATGCTCCTGAATGTTGCTCTACCGGTGGACGACCGGCGAGCACGCAGAAGCCCCGCGACGAGGGGCCGGTCGGTCAGACCCCGCCGCGGCGGCCAAGGAGCAGGTGCGCCATGGCCCTACCGTAACCCGAACCGCCCTCGGTCCGGCAACCCCGGTCGGGCCGGTGGCAACGAAGAAGTCACCGGAGAAGTCATGACACGAAGGGGTCACAACCTCCGGCCCGGTCTGCTCGTTGGTAGGACCAGTGGTGATCTCCATGTCAGGATGTCGCCTGTCACTTCGGGGAGGTCCCTATGTCCACGGTGGGTACGACGGCGCGACGGGGCGCCGGTTTCCTGGCCAGCCTGCTGCGCATCGTCGGCATGGTCATCGTCGCGATCCTGGTGGTGCACATCGTTCTCACGCTGCTGGATGCGAACCCGGCGAACTTCGTCACCCAGTTCGTCGCGAAGTGGTCGTCGATGTTCAACCTCGGGCTCGGGAACCTGTTCACCCCGGACCAGCCGAAGATGGCGGTGACGCTGAACTACGGCGTCGCGGCGATCGTCTGGCTCGTCGTCACGACCCTGGTCGTGCGGCTGGTGCGCCGGATCGCCTGACCCGGCCGCGTTCGGGGCGGGTGCGGTCGCGCCCCGCCATCTCACCCGGCCTGGTGCGCGTGCTCGTGCTCGTCGGTGACGGCGGCGTCGTGCGCGTGCTCGTGGTCGTGCGTGCTGCCGTCGGCGTGGGTGTGCTCGTGCGCGTGCTCGACGTGGGTGTGCGCGTGCTCAACGTGGGCGTGGGTGTGCGTCGAACCATCGTGGTCGTGCTCGTGGGTGTGTGCGGCGGTGCTCATCGGTACTCCTCCTCGCGGGGTGCGCGGCACCGGCGCGGTGCCGTCGTATGCGGAACGCTAGGTCCGCGGCCCCGGGTCGTGGAAGGGCGTCACGACTGTCTCCAGGACATTCCTGTTGCCGCCCGATGGCACCAGGAATCCGCTGGTGGCGGCGTTGCGCACGGCTCGGCGCGGACGCGGACCGACCCGCAGTGGCAGGACTCGTAGCGCACCACGCCCTCGCTCGTGCCGATGCCGGGACCGGACGACCCAGCGGTGCGGCAACGGTTCGCTCATGTCCTCGAGCATGCTGTAATGGCTTAGTGCACATCAGCCCTTACGGCTACGATCCGGTACGCCTGGCCGCGGACCTGGCCAACCACCCGCCGGAGACCCTCGACGAGCTCGTCACCCGTTGTCTCGACGCCGGGCTGTCGCGCGAATGGGTTCCCGGCCCCGAGGATCTGACCCGGACCCGCGAGCTGCTCGCGCGCTGGGTCGACGTCGTCGACGCCGAGCCGGGCCCGGACCGGGCCGAGCGGCTCAACGCGCTGCTGGCGTCGGGCACCGCACACCCGCGGCTGACCGACCACGGCGGGCACTGGCACCTGCACTACCGCGACCGCGAGCTCCCGCTGGCCGGGGTGCTGCACGCCCTGGTCGCCACCGGCACCGCCATGCACCTGGCCGAACGCGGGATGGACCGCCTCGGCCGTTGCGCCGTCGCCGAGTGCCGCCTGATCTACGCCGACACCTCGCGGACCGGACGCCGGCGCTACTGCTCGACCCGCTGCGCGAACCGCGACGGCGTGCGGCGCCACCGAGCCCGGGCGAGCTGACGCGTCGCCGGGTCCCGGTCGTGCGCCCGGGCGTGTGGGATCGGTCATCCCGACGTCCGCAGATCCTGAAATCGGGTGCCCCCCGCCGGTAGCATGCGTTCCCGATCAGCGTCGTCGGCGGCTCCTCGCCGGCGGTGGACATCCGAAGGACCCGCGTCCGTGCGGGACCAGGACAGGAGGTCGGCGTGGCCCTCGTCGTGCAGAAGTACGGCGGATCGTCGGTCCAGAGCGCGGAGCGCATCAAGAAGGTGGCCGAGCGGATCGTCCGGACCCGGAAAGAGGGCCACGACGTCGTCGTCGTGGTGTCCGCGATGGGTGACACGACCGACGAGCTGACCGATCTCGCCGAGCAGGTCTCCCCGAAGCCGCCGGCCCGCGAGATGGACATGCTGCTCACCGCCGGTGAGCGCATCTCGAACGCACTCGTCGCGATGGCGATCCACTCCCTCGGTGCCGAGGCCCGCTCGTTCACCGGCTCCCAGGCCGGGATGCTGACGACGTCCCGGCACGGGGACGCCCGGATCATCGAGGTGAACCCCTACCGCCTGCGTGAGGCGCTGGACGACGGGCACATCGTGCTCGTGGCGGGGTTCCAGGGGATGAGCGAGGACTCCAAGGACATCACCACCCTCGGCCGGGGCGGGTCGGACACCACCGCGGTCGCGCTCGCCGCGGCGCTCGAGGCCGACGTCTGCGAGATCTACACCGACGTCGACGGCATCTACAGTGCCGACCCGCGGATCGTCTCCAAGGCCACGCACCTGGATACGGTGACCTACGAGGAGATGCTGGAGATGGCCGCGTCCGGGGCGAAGGTGCTGCACCTGCGCGCCGTCGAGTACGCCCGCCGCTACGGCGTCCCGCTGCGTGTCCGCAGTTCCTACAACGACAAGCCGGGCACGCTGGTCTCCGGCTCGATCGAGGAGATTCCGTTGGAGAACCCGATCATCACGGGCGTGGCGCACGACCGGTCCGAGGGCAAGATCACGATCACCGGCGTGCCGGACACCCCCGGCATGGCGGCGAAGATCTTCCGCACGGTCGCCGACGCCGAGATCAACATCGATATGGTGCTGCAGAACGTCTCGCGCGAGAGCGAGGGCAAGACCGACATCACGTTCAGCCTGCCCCGCTCGGACGGCGACCAGGCCGTCTCGGTGCTGGGGAAGGCCAAGTCGGAGATCGGCTTCGAGGAGCTGATCTACGACAACGAGGTCGGCAAGGTCTCGCTGGTCGGCGCCGGGATGCGCAACCACCCGGGCGTCACCGCGACGTTCTGCGAGGCGCTCTCCGACGCCGGCATCAACATCGAGACCATGAACACCTCGGAGATCCGGATCTCGGTGATCTGCCGCTCCGACCAGCTCGACGACGCGGTGCAGGCCCTGCACGAGGCGTTCGAGCTCGGTGCCGAGGACGACGCGGTCGTGGCCGCAGGAACGGGCCGGTGACCGGCATGGCCATGGACAAGCCCGTCCTCGCGCTCGTCGGTGCGACCGGTGCCGTCGGCACCACGATGATCAATATTCTGGACTCGCGGGAGTCCGTGCCGTGGTCGGAGATCCGGCTGATCGCCTCCGCCCGCTCCGCGGGCAAGGTGCTCCGGGTCCGCGGTGCGGACATCACCGTCCTGGAGCTGCAGCCCGACGTGTTCGACGGCGTCGACATCGCGATGTTCGACGTGCCGGACGAGGTCAGCGCCGAGTGGGCACCGATCGCCGCCTCCCGCGGCGCGATCGCGGTGGACAACTCCGGAGCGTTCCGGATGGACCCGGACGTGCCGCTGGTGGTTCCGGAGGTGAACCCGGAGAAGGTCACCGACCGGCCCAAGGGGATCATCTCGAACCCGAACTGCACGACGCTGTCGATGATGGCCGCGATGGGCGCGCTGCACCGCGAGTTCGACCTGCAGGCGATCGTCGTGGCCTCCTACCAGGCCGCGTCCGGCGCCGGGCAGCCCGGCGTGGACCAGCTCTACGCCGAGCTCTCCGCGGTTGCCGGCAAGCAGCTCGGCGTCACCGGCGGGGACGTGGCCGCGGCGCTGACGGCGGCCGGTGTACCGGTCGGGTCGGATGCCGGTTCGCCGTTCCCGGCGCCGCTGGCGCTCAACGTGGTGCCGTGGGCCGGCTCGGTCAAGTCCGACGGCTGGTCCTCGGAGGAGCTCAAGGTCCGCAACGAGGCACGCAAGATCCTCGGCATCCCGGAGCTCAAGGTGTCCGCCACCTGCGTCCGGGTCCCGGTGGTCACCACGCACGCGCTGTCGGTGCACGCCACGTTCGGCGACGAGGTCACCGTCGAGGCCGCTCGCAAGGTGCTCGCCGCGCAGCCGTCGATCGTGCTGCGCGACGACCCGGAGAACGGTGAGTGGCCGACCCCGGCCGAGGCCGTGGGCGGGGACCCGACATGGGTCGGGCGGATCCGGCAGGCGCTGGACTTCCCGAACACGCTCGAGCTGTTCGTGTGCGGGGACAACCTGCGCAAGGGCGCCGCGCTCAACACCTACGAGGTCGCCGAGACGGTCGCCGCCGCGGGCTGACCCACAGCCGCAGCGGGCCGGCTTGCCGCTGACACCGACGCCGTCGGACCCGTACGGGTTCCGGCGGCGTCGTGCGTCGCGGGGCCGGAACGGCCGGTGAGTCGTGTGAGTCCGCTCCCACCATCGGGTCCGGATCTGCTCCTCGGGGGCCCGGACGCGATATTTTCCCCTCGTGAGCAACGAGGAACTGCTGCGCCGCCACGACGCCGGTGGCCGCGCGCGGGTGGCCGAGGCCGCCGCCGGTCTGGCCGCCGTACCGTCCCTGCACGTCGCCGTGCTGACCTGCATGGACTGCCGGATCGACGAGCACGCGCTGTTCGGCCTGGAGCCCGGCGACGTGCACGTGCTGCGCAACGCCGGGGGCGTGGTCACCGACGACGTCGTGCGGTCCCTGGCGATCAGCCAGCGCAAGCTCGGCACCCGGGAGGTGCTGATCGTGGCGCACACCCGGTGCGGGATGTCGACGTTCACCGACGACGAGTTCACCGAGGAGCTGGCGCAGCACGCGGGCCAGGTCCCGTCCTGGCGCCCGCAGGCGTTCGACGACCCGGCGACGAACGTGCGCCGCGGCATGACCCGCCTGCGCACGGACCCGTTCCTGCCGGCGGAGATGCAGGTGCGCGGCTTCGTCCTGGACATCGAGACGTTCACCCTCACCGAGGCGACGACCCCGGCCTGACGCCCCCGGCCCCCACGCCACCGCGCCCGGTTCCGCGGGCGGGTCAGGGCACCCGCAGGGTGGTGACGATCGCGCGGTGGTCGGTGCCTGGTACGTCGTGCACTTCGAAGGACTCGGCGGTGATGCCGTCGGTGCCGAAGACGTGGTCGATCTGCGGGCCCAGCCAGCGCGGCGCCCAGTTCGGCCACGTGCCGACCAGGCCGTTGCCGGTCTGGTCGGCCGCGTCGCCGCAACCCGCGGTGCTGTCGCGCAGCGCCGAGTGGTCGAGCGTGGCGTTGAAATCACCGGCCAGCACGGCCGGGGTCGGGCCCTGGCACCACTGCGGCAGCACGCCGAGGTCCGAGCGCCACTGGTCGATGCTGCCGCGGGTGGGCGCGACCGAGTGGAAGGCGACGAAGCGCAGGTCGCCCAGTCCGCCACCGGTTGCCTCGACGAACGGGAACGGAAGGCCCCGGCCGATCCGCGTCTGCACGTCACCCAGCCGCTCGGAGACGGCCAGGGTGACGCCGCCGACGTCCTGGTGGCGCTCGGAGACCGACGCGACCGTGCGGTAGCCCAGCGGCGCGATCAGCGGGTCCAGCTCGCCCGCGAAACGCCCCCCGGACTCCGGGATCGACACCACGTCCGGCGCCTCGGTGCGGATCAGTGCGGCGAGGGTGTCCACGTCGGCCTCACCCTCGAACACGTTGAGCGAGAGGACCTTGAGCGGTGTCCCGGAGGTCGGCGGCGTGTCGGCGACGGTGCGCGGCAGGACCAGCCCGCCGCCGATCACCGCGACCACGGCCAGCCCGGCGGTGATCGGCCAGAGCCCGCGACGGAGCACCGTGAGCACCGCGAAGAACACGACGACGACCACGAGCCCGGCCAGCAGGACCGGGCGGAACGCGACGGTCTGCGCGAACGGGGGAAAGCGGTCCATCTCGAACAGCAGGTCCGGGACCACCGCGACCGCGGCCAGCGCCGTCAGCAGCAGCGCGGCCAGCCAGCGCAACGGGCCCGCCGGGCGGGATCGGCCACGACGGTTCGGCTGAGTGGCCACGTCCGGCCGGGGAGGGGCGCTCATCACCCACCAGTGTGCCCGGGCAGGGGGCCCGGAACGGCGCTCCGGGAGATCGTTGCGCCAACCGCCTGTGGAGGTTCTCAGCACCGGCGGTGTATCGACGCCCGGCCGGGCCAGCGCCGTCCCGGCGGGGTTCTAGGCTCCGGGTATGGCTGCGACGACGGTGGAGATCTGGCACAACCCCCGCTGCTCGAAGAGCCGCGCGACGCTGGCGCTGCTCACCGGGCGCGGCATCGAGCCCACGGTGCGCCGCTACCTGGACGACCCGCCCACCCGCGCCGAGCTCGTCGAGGTGCTGGCCGCGCTCGGCACCGAGGACCCGCTGACGATCACCCGCACCGGCGAGGCCCTCTTCCGCGAGCTGGGCCTGCGCGGTGCCGACGCGGACACCCTGCTCGACGCGCTGGCGTCGCACCCGGTCCTGGTCGAGCGCCCGATCGTCGCGACCGGCGGCCGCGCCGCGATCGGCCGCCCGCCGGAGGACGTGCTCACGCTCCTCGACGACCAGGTGTGAGAGCCAGCGCACGGCGGGCGAAGTCGATCTCGGTGGCCACCAGGTCCAGCTGATCGGTCACGACCAGGGAGCCGTGTCCGGCGTCGAAACGGGTGACCTCGTAGTGGACGTCGCCGCGGGCGGCCAGCGCATCGAGGTAGTTGTCGATCTGACGGATCGGGCAGCGCGGGTCGTTCTCCCCGGCCAGCACGAGGACCGGTACCCGGACCCGGTCGACGTAGGTCAGCGGCGACGCCTCCCGGTAGCGGTCGGGCAGCTCCTCGGGCGAGCCGCCGAACAGCGCGCGGTCGAACGAGCGCAGCTGCTCCATCTCGTCGGCGTAGGCGGCGAGGTAGTCCGCGACCGGGACGCCCGCGACCGCGACCGCCCACCGGTCCGGCTGGACGCCCGCGGCCAGCAGCGACAGGTACCCGCCCCACGACCAGCCGTCGGCGACGCAGCGCGCCCGGTCCACCGTGCCGTCGGCGACGAGCGCGTCCTGGACGGCGGCGACGTCGGCCAGCTCGGTCAGGCCCGGGCGCCCCTCGATGGCGTCGCGCCAGGCCGAGCCATAGCCGGTCGAGCCGCGGTAGTTCACCTCGACGACGACGAAGCCGGCCTCGACCCACGTCGCGCGGGCCGGGTCGAACCGGTCCTCGTCGGCCGCGTGCGGGCCGCCGTGCAGCACGAACACCGCCGGCGGCGCCGTTCCCGCGTCCTGCGGGGAGGTCACCAGGGCGTGCACCGGGCCGCCGGGCCCGTCCACCCACACGTCCCGTACCGGCGACGACGACGGCGGCCGCTCGCCCGGCGGGACGAGCAGCAGCCGGTCGGTCCCGTCCGGGTGCAGGGCCCGGATCTGCGACGGGGTCGCGGCCGAGGAGCAGGTGTACTCCACCGTGCCG
The DNA here is from genome assembly GCA_030451825.1 of Pseudonocardia sp. Classification (GTDB taxonomy): domain Bacteria; phylum Actinomycetota; class Actinomycetes; order Mycobacteriales; family Pseudonocardiaceae; genus Pseudonocardia. Next base: position 15,136 of record JAKDNL010000076.1, read on the forward strand.
TCCGGGCGGACCTCCGCCGACCCGACGCATCCCGGCGCGACCGGCAGCTCGCCCAGCGCAGCGTCGATTCTCGTTCCACCGGCGCTGCTCCCGGTAGCGCCGATGGCGTAGCGGAACAGCCGGGTCCGGGCCGCGTGGGTGTGCCCGACCAGCAGCGCCGTGCCGTCCGGGTAGAAGTCGGCGAACACCTCGCCGGGCAGGTCCAGGTGCAGCTCGGTCTCGGCACCGGAGACCGGATCCCAGATCAGCAGCTCCTCGCGGAAACGGCGCTCGTGCCCGACCAGCAGCCGCTGGTCGCCGGGGACCGGGGAGAACACCAGCGGGGCCAGGCCCTTCCCGGGCCCGTCGTGCAGCTCGCCGACGACGTCGCCGGTGGCGACATCGAGGACCCGGATCGACGGGTGCCGGGAGTCGCCGTGCTCGGAGTGGTGGATCGCGAGCAGCGTCTCGTCCTCGCTCAGCGAACCGACGCCGGCGTCCTCGACATGCGAGTAGACGACGCGGGCCGGCCCCGACGAGCCGCGCTCGTGCAGCCAGATCGTGGTTCCGGAGTCGGTGGAGGTGCCCAGCACCGCCAGCTCGCGGCCGATGTGCAGGCCCGCCGGGTAGCCGTCCTCGGCGCCGGGCACCGCGACGTGCGGCTCGTCGGAGTCGGGCAGCCCGGCGAACGGCTCGCTGACCCAGTGGCCGAACTCGTCGCCGTCGGTGTCGTCGAACCACCACACGGTCTCCCCGTCCGGGGGCAGCACAGCCGCGTGCGTGCCGCTGCGCCGTGCGGTGACCTGGCGGTGCGTGTCGGTCGCCCGGTCCCAGACGTGGATCTCGGAGGTGCCGCTGCCGTTGGAGACGTAGACCGTGCGGTCCGGCGCGTCCCACGCCCAGGACGGCCGCGACATCCGGACCGCGGTGAACCGCGCCCGCCAGCGCTGCTCGGTCGCGTCGTCGTCGAACAGGCGCTGCGGGACCGGCGAGACGGGGTGGGTCGCCGGCGCGGGCGCCCCGGGATCCGCGGGAACAGGGGCGGGGAAGGGGTCGGCACGCACTCCCCGATCATGCCCCATTCGGGCGATTCCCACCTGGGGGCGGGGTGGCGCCGGAGGGCTGGCACAGTGGTCGGCGTCGGCGACCGAGGTCGTCCGATGTGCCGGGACGTCCGGGGAGGAGTGCCGATTCGTGCGTGCCGTCCCTCGTCCCCGCCGGGGGCCTGCCCGGCGGGCCGGATTCGCCCGGGCGGGTGGCGTCCTGATCCTGCTGGCGACCCTGGCCGGGTGCGGCACGCTACCGGCGGCGGTGCCGGCCACTCCGACGATCACCCCCGCGGCGTCCGTCGACGGGGTGCGCACCGTGCGCTTCGAGCACCGGTCCGCTGCCCCGCGACCACCCGTCACGGTCGCGGTGCCCCGGGGCGCCACCGTGGAGCTGATCGTCGGCAGCGACGTCACGGAGCGGGTCGCGCTGCGGGGCTACGACTGGTCCCGGTACGTGACGGCCGGGAGCACCGTGACCCTCCGGTTCGTGGTCGACGGTCCGGACGAACTCGTGCTGACGGCCGGTGACCCGGGTGTGGAGCTGGGACGCCTGCAGGTGCAGTAGGTCCTGGCGCCGCTGGTCCGTTCCGACCGCTACTCAGGCGAGCGCGGCGGCGTGCTCGTCGGCCATCGCCTGCAGCCCCTCGGCCACGTCGGCGCCGGTCGGCGCGGTGTCCGGGTCCAGCAGCCACTGGACCATCACACCGGTGAGAAGTGCCTGGTAGAGCGCGCCCAGGACGTGCACGCGCCGGTCGGCGGCGTCCGGGTCGTCGGGCAGCGTGTGAAACGTCAGGGCCAGACCCTCGCGCGCCTCGCGCTGCGCCGCGACGAGCGACTCGCGCAGCTCGGGCAGCCGGTCGGCCTGGGCCAGCGCCTCGACGTGGGTGGACCAGAGCCGGCGCTCGCTGCCGAACAGGCCGATCACCCGGCTCCAGGTGTCCTCCACCCGGCGCTGCGGATCCGCCGTCGGGGTCGCGTCCGGCTCGGCGAGCGCCTTGTCCAGCTCCTCGCCCCAGCCCGCGGTCGCCCTCAGCAGGGCCTCGGTGAGCAAGGCGTCCTTGGACCCGAAGTGGTAGCCGATGGACGCCAGGTTCGTTCCCGACGCCGCGACGACGTCACGCGCGGTGGTCCGGCCGAAACCCTTGTCGTAGAGGCACTGCGCGGCCCCGTCGAGCAGCTCCTCGCGGTGTCCCATGATCGGCGAACCTATCGCATGGCCGGTCCGGGTCCGTCGGTCGCACGCCCACCCGGGGTTCACCGGGAGCCGAGCCCGTGCGTGCAGCACCGCTGCAACCCTTGCGTGGCCCCGGTCACGCTCGGTAGGACGTGCGTGTGTCCCTCGGGCGCACCACGATCTCGACGAGGAGAGCAGTCTTGAGCAGACTCCGTTTCGGCACGTTCCTGGCGCCCTTCCACGCGCCCGGCCAGAACCCGACGCTGGCCCTCCAACGCGATCTCGATCTCGTCTCGCATCTCGACGCACTCGGCTACGACGAAGCCTGGATCGGCGAGCACCACTCCGCGGGCAGCGAGATCATCGCCTCGCCGGAGATCTTCATCGCGGCCGCGGCGGAGCGCACCCGCAACATCCGGCTGGGCACCGGCGTCACCTCGATCAGCTACCACAACCCGCTGTGGGTGGCCGACCGCATGGTGATGCTCGACCACCTGACGCGCGGACGCACGATGCTCGGCGTCGGCCCCGGCTCGCTGCCCACCGACTCGGCGATGATCGGGCTGAACCCGACCGACACCCGCGAGCTGCTCGAGGCGAACCTGGACATCATCACCCGGCTGCTGCGCGGCGAGACGGTCACCCAGCAGACGAGGACGCACAACCTGATCGACGCCCAGCTGCAGCTGCGGCCCTACACCGACCCGTGCTTCGAGCTCGCGGTCGCGGCCGTCGCCTCGCCGACCGGCCCGCGGATGGCCGGCAGGTTCGGCGCCGGGCTGCTCTCGATCGGCGCCACCCTGACCCAGGACGGGTTCGACGCGCTGGCGCACCACTGGAGCGTCGTCGAGGAGCGGGCCGCGCACTTCGGGCAGCCGACGCCGGACCGTTCCGGCTGGCGCCTGGTCGGGCTGATGCACATCGCGGAGACCAAGGAGCAGGCCTACCGCGACGTCGAGTACGGCATCGAGCAGTGGTTCAACTACTTCCAGAAGGTCGCCGCGTTCCCGCAGATGGACGTGGGCGGCAGCGCCGACATCAAGGGCATGATCGATTTCATCAACGAGGCCGGGATCGGCGCGATCGGCACGGTGGAGGACGCGAAGGCCCAGGTGCGGAGGCTGGCCGAGCAGAGCGGCGGCTTCGGTGCGTTCCTGCTGCTCGGGCACGAGTGGGCGAACCGGGAGGCGACGCGCAAGTCGTTCGAGCTGATCGCCCAGCACGTGTTCCCGGAGTTCCAGGACCAGGCCGCCGGCACCCGCTCGGCCGCGGCCCGGGCCACCGACACCCGCGAGGCGCACGCGAAGACCCAGCTCGACGCCGTCGACGTCATGACGAAACGCTACGAACAGGAGAAGTCCGGCTCGGCCTGACCCCGGGCCCCTACCGGCCGTGGGGGGGGGGGGGGGGGGGGGCCGCCCCCCGCCCCCCCCCCCCGCCCCCCCGCCCCCCGGCC
>JAKDNL010000597.1 GCA_030451825.1 Pseudonocardia sp.
GCGCTTACGGCGTAGGTGGCGTGCCGGTCGAGGTTGTAGCGGGCGCGGTCATACCGGCGCGTGGTTCTCGCATCGACGTGACCGGCGGCGTCTTGCACGTCGCGCAGGGGCACCCCGGCGTCGAGGGCGGCGGTGACGAAGGCGTGGCGCAGGGTGTGTGGGTTGATCCGGTCGGCCTGGGGCAGTTCGGCGCGGCGGGCCAGGCGCCGGATGAGTCGCCAGGCGGCGGGTTCGTCGAGGCGTCGCCCGGTGCGGGTGATGAAGATCGGGCCCGCGGCTCGGTCGCCCAAGTAGGTGCGCAGGGTGTGGGCGACCGGCGGGGACAGCGGAGCGGTGGCGTGGTGGCCGCCTTTGCGGCGCAGCCGCAACACCTGGTGCCCGCGTTCGGTATCGAGGTGCTCGACATCGCGGGAGAGGGCTTCGTCGATGCGCAGCCCGTTGTGGGCGAGCAGCAGGATCAGGGCGTGGGTGCGGGCCCCGTCGGCCGCGGCCGCGGTGAGCAGGCGACGCAGTTCGTCCCGGTCCAGCCCGGTGGTCTGGGAGTCGTCACCGACCCGAGGGCGGGCGACGCGCACGAGCGGGGACGCGGACAGGTGACCTTCGTCGACGGCGTAGTCGTACAGGCCGGCCAGGGCGGAGAGCTTGCGGGCGACGGTGGACTCCGCGGCCGGGCGTCCGGTGCGCGGTTGGGGTTGGCCGAGGGTGGCGATGTAACCGTCGATGTGCACCCGGCGGGTCTCGAGTAGCGGGACACCGATGTGGGTGCACCAGGTCATGAAGTCGCGGATATCGCGGGCGTAGGCGCGGCGCGTGTTGTCCGACCGGCACGACAGCAGGAACGCCGCCACCAACCGCCACGCCCGGTCGTCGTCCTGGCCGGTGGCGGGGGAAGGAGGTGAACCAGCCCCGGTGACTAGTGCGGTGCTCGGCTGGACCGGTTCGGGCCCGTCGGGGTGTGGCATCAGCGCTCTCGTGGATCGATGCGGCGGCGGTACATGATCATGCCTGGGGTTCTGCTGGGGTGCCGCGCCGGCTGACCTGGGCTGCGTAGCCCATCCAATCCCCGGCCGAGGCGCGTTGCCAGGCGACCGCAACGCTGATGTGGATGCCCAGCATGCGCGCCAGCAGCGCCGCGGGTAGGTCGGTGGCGAGCTGGAAGAGCGCGGTGGAGCGGGCCTGGCCGGGGCGTAGCCCGAGCTGGTGGAGTCGTTGGCGGAGGTGGTGGGCGCTGATCGGTCGGCCGGGTTGCCCGCCGGGGAACAGCCATCGCGATGTGCCTGCGTCGCCGATGGTGGCGTGGCCGCGCCGGGTCGCGGCGACCTGGCGGACGAGGTTGGCGAGCGGCTCGGGCAGCACGACCGGCTCGTGGCCCAGCCGGATCCGTACCTGGTGCTCGGACAGGTCGAGATCATCGAGGGTGAGCCGGGCGATCGTGGCGGGCCACTGGGCGTAGAGCAGCACGAGCAGCCCGGCGACGCGGTCGTCGGGTGTGAGTGTGTCGTCGTGGAGCAGTCGGCGTGCGTGGTCCCAGCGGGCCTCGGTGTCGAGGGCCTGGGTCGGGCCGTCCCACCGGGTGGCGGCGACGTCGAGGCTGGTCAGCTTTTCGCGGTGGGCCCAGCGTACGAAGGCGCCGGCTTCGCGGCGGTGCGAGCTGTCGGTGCTGGCCAGCCAGGTCTCGATGTCACTTTGGGTGGCGGTGGCCAGAGTGAGGGTGCGGGCGGTGAGCCAGTCGAGCAACGTGGTGGCCGCGGTGACGTGGCGTCGGATGCTGACGGCCTGGCCGTAGGTGGTGTCCGCGTCACCGACTCGGCGGCGGAGCCGGCGCAGCAGGTGCCAGACCGCGTAGCGGTGCAGTAGTTGCCCCTCGTCGGGGTCGGACCGTTCGGCGATCGCAGCGGTGATCCACCGCTCGAGCCGGATCATCTGCTCGTCACGCGCGGGTAGCCCCCCGCTGCTGACCAGCACCGCGCGCAGGTGCTCGACCGGGCGCCCGGCGGGCAGCTCATCGAGGCTGTCGTGGCCGATGGGCCGCCCGGCGCCCAGCTCGCGCAGGATCGTGGGGGCCGGGCTGTAGTCGAGCCAGTACTTGACGGTGGTGGGCCGGTCGGTGGCGGCGAGGGCCTGGTAGAGGGAGCGCAGCTCCGGGCGGATCTGACCGGTGTCGTCGCCGAGGAGTTCCTGCAGGCGCTGCTCCACCTTGCAGCGGGCACACCGGCCGAGACGGATCCGCCCGGGTTGCCCGCAGCCCGGGCAGCTGCGCCAGAACTCCGGGTCCGGGCGGGTGCAGCTCGAACACAGCGGCGCCTCGATGGTCCCGCCCTGCACGGGCCGGTCTTCGCCGCAGCCCGCGCAGCGGGCCCAGCGCTTCTTGCAGGCGCGACACCGCGGCTCGCCCGTGGTCTGGGAGATCGAGCATTCGGTGTGTGTCCCGCAGATGGTGCAGGTGAACGTTTTCCAGGGGCGGCAGGTATCACACAACGGGCCCTCGGGGGTGCGGGCGCTGACCGGCCGGCGGCGGTGGCAGTCGACGCAGATCTCCTGGTTAGTCGGGTCGGTGACCCAACAGTTCGGGCACCACGGTTGCCCCTGCCCATCGCGGGCGGCAGCCTCGCGGACCGCGCCGCACCGCGAGCAGGGTTGGGCTCGGGACTTGGCCACGCAGTTGCGGCACAGCCACCACCCGCCGACCTGTCGGTGCAGGCCGATGACTCGCTCGCAGCGTGGGCAGGCCGGACGGGTGATCGTCTGTGCACCCGCGGCGCAGAGCTCGTCGATCAGCCGCAGCACGCTCGGGACGGGCGCCTGGGCGCCCTGACCGGTCAGCAGCCCGGGCGTGTCCTCGATAGTCCAGGCCAGCCGCCGCAGCCCGGCGGGAGTGCCACACACCCGGCCGGCCGTGGCGGTGAGGGTCTCCGAGCTCAGCGCCGGCTCCAGCGTGGCGAGCACACCGGTGAGCACGGCCAGCGGGTCGCGCCCGTCGCGATCCGGGCACTGCTTGCAGCGCGGCCGTCGGTGCCGGTCCAGGCTGTTGATCTGCTGCTCGCGTCCACAGCCCGCGCACCGCCGTTTCGGCGACGCCCCGCACCCCGCGCACACCCAGTTCTCGCCGCGGCGAGTCAACGCCTGCAGCGTCTTGCCGCACTCGGCGCAGACCGGCGCGGAGATGGTCTGCGCGCCGGCCGTGCGCAGGGCCAGCAGCAGGGTGCCGACCACCTGCGGGGCCGGGGAACGGCCCTCGACCAGCACTTCGGGCCGGTCGGCCAGCGCCTGGGCGAGCCGGCGCTGTTTGGCCCGGCCCCCGGCAACGGCGCCGACCACGTCGGCGATCACCGCCCGGCCCAGCTCCGGCTCCCGGGCGGCGATCAGGTCCACGACCGTCCCGAGCGGGTCGGCGAGGACCTCGGGCGCTGGAGTACTCACCACTCACTCCTCGGGTCGGGCGATGCGGGCGCGTGTCGGGCGCAGGTCACCGACCCCAGCCTCGCCGCCGCCGGCGGCCTTCGGCTGCTCGGCCGGTCGGGCCGCGGCGATCGGTTCGATCAGCTCGGGCATCGAGCAGTCCAGGATGTCGAGCAGCGCGACCAGCACCTTCAGGCTCAACCGCTCGGGGCGTTCCACGACCAGCCGGTAGACCTGGCTCGACGACAACCGGATCCCGCGCTCGGCCAGCGGGCCGATCAGGTCGGTGGTGGCGAACAGGCCGCGGGCCGCCATCACCTGGCGCAGGTGCCACCGGTAGTCCAGCTCTCGGGTCACCGCCGCTCCTCCCGCTCCGGGCCCCGATCGCCGAGGGCCGGGGCGAGGGCCTGGCGCAGGGCGGTGTTCATGAAGTCGGAGCTGACGTGGGTGTAGATCGCGGTCGAGGTGTCACACCGGTGCCCGACCGCCTCCTGGATGAACCGGCGATCCACCCCGTCCTCGGTCAGGT
>JAKDNL010000598.1 GCA_030451825.1 Pseudonocardia sp.
ACGTGCCCTTCGCGGATTCTCTGAACTACCGCTGCTGGGCGTGGTCGAGCGCTTCCGTGCCACTGGCCAGCGGTGGGAGGACGTTCTTCGGGACCGGCTCTGCTCGACCGCGCCCCCAGCCTCTTACCACGTCGTGCCGTAGGCGGGCACCGGCTCTGCAGGTCACCCGGTGCGCCCTGCGGTTGTGATGGTCGGGATGCCGAGGTCTGTGGTGTCTGGCTTCGACCGGCGTTGATCGATCTGAGCGAGCTTGTCGCGAGCGCCGGCGAGGCTGACGTGGAGTCCTTCGACTTCGCCCAGCCATCCTTCGCGTTCAGCCTCGGCGATCCGGGCGACCAAGTTCTCCTCGATTTCGACCAATCGGGTTCGTTGTGCGGGATCGGGCCATAGCAGCGGACATCGCACACAAGCGTGCTCGTGACTGCAAGGCGTGCTGAATGCTCGACCGCACGTGCCTATCGACACCTTGCGGCGCTCGAAGTGCCCGAGGAACGATACCCATTCATCCTCCGTCGGTGCCCTGTATTCCTCTGTCGGCCGGAGCGCGCGCCTGCGGGCTAGGAACGCCGTGTAAGCCTGGATCGCTTCTTCGGGGTAGACTGCCTTGTAGCCGAGAGTCACGTTGATGTCGTTGTGGCCGGCGATGACCTGGGCGATGTGGGGAGGTAGGCCCGACATCATCGCATCGGTCAGGAAGATTCGACGGAAATCGTGCGGGGTGCACCGCAGTGGCGTGCCGGTGTCTGGGTCGGTGATGCCCATTGATAACAACGCAGCGTCCAGCAGGTTGCTGACGCCGACCGCGCTGATCCTGCGGGGTTCCACTCCCAGCCGCCGCTGGAAGAGCCACGGGGCCGCTGGGAGCCAGAGACATTCGTGGTGGTCATAGGCCGGGATCAGCGGGATCGCGGCGCCGCCTGCGCGCGCCCGTTGGATGATCGCGGACAGTGTTTCGGCGAGTTCGGGGCTCACGACCAGGAGTCGCTCTGCGTCGGTCTTGGACGGCGTGATCTGCAGGAGAGGGACGATCTCACCGGTTGTCGGGAGCCGGTAGCGGATGAGGCTGTGGTGGGTGAGTTCGAGAAGTTCTTCGACCCTGATCCCGGTCGCGCTCAGGACGGAAATGACGGCCCAGCCCCAGAAGGCGATGTCTTCTTCGGTGCCGAGATTGCGTCGGGTACCTGTTTCCAGGTCCCAGGCTCGGATAGCCCGACTTGAGGCGCGCGCGGTTTCTCGACTGAAACGATGACCTTCGACTGTGAAGGGCTCGCCTGGCTTCGCGGCGGTGGCGATGTTCAGGAGATGTGCGGCATCGCGACGGCGTTGCTCAGCGGCGCGTAGGAGCGTGGACAGGACGGGGAGTCGGGCGCGAGTGCGCGCATCCATCCGGGCTTTTCGTCGACGCACCGACTTGGCTCGGGTGACGTCGCGCTCGCGCACCGGGCTGGGAGCGCTCCAGTGGGCCCAGCGTTCTGGCTCCTCGAGGGCCCACTGGGCGATGTCGAGGTAGAAGGCCCGGATCGGGGTCAGTGCTTCGCGGTAGGCGATGCGTTCGCTGGTCACCGCGGCTCCGCCTCGGCCCTTGGCCGGCTTGTGGCGCGTGCGGACCCGCTCCTTCCACGCCTCGGCGACGTCCGGTGCCAGCCGCAGGCTGTCGATGCCCGGGTGGTGGCGCTCCAGGTCCTTCCAGAATGTGTTGCCGAGCGTCGCGGCCAGCGTACGAAGGCTCGAGTAGTCCAGAGCGGGTTGCCGTTCGCGCAGGTACTCGACCAGCAGGTCCCGGACGGGTCGGCAGGCGAGGTCGTAGCGGTCGATCAACTGCTCGGGGCTCAGCTGTCCGATGCTGCGCAGCTGCTGGAGCCTGGCCGGTGCGTTCGGGCCGAGGACGCCTAGGTGGCGCAGCGAGCTGTAGAAGGCGATCTGGTGACCTAACGGGCTCGGCGCAACGTCGTCCTCCACGGCCAGCTGCTCCAGGACGTCGCCGAGGGTGATGTCGCAGACCCGGCCACCCTTGGCGCCGAGGATGTACGCCGCACGCTGGCGGGTACGGGCCAGCGACTCCGGTGACGGGCGCGCGGCCTCTTCGCAGGCCTGCAGCAGCCGTGCGAATCCGGTCGCGTCGCGGACGCGAGCCATATGCCCCGGGACTGACCGGGTGCGGGTCAGTAGCAACCACGCCAGGCTGGGGCGCAGGACGTCGGCACACGTGACGATCGAGACCGCCTCGCGCAGGGCCCGTCGCGGGGCCTCGCGGGCCTTGCCGTGGTCGCCGAGCCACTGGGCGGGTATCTCGGTCCACCCGCGTCCGGCTGTGTCCGCTCCGCTGGCCAGCCATCGCTCCTGCCAGGTTGATCCCGGGTACTCGCTGAGCCAGTCCAGCAATAGCCTGGTCCCCTGCCGGCGACGCTTCTGCGCGGCGCCCTTCTCGAGGGCAAACGGTGACCGATCGAGGCGTTCGATGATTATGTCGCGGTCCTGGGCCGTCGTGGCCCAGTACGTGGGTCGGGGACGTGGCAGGTCACCGTAATCTGCGAGACTACTGCTCGCTTTCGAGGTCGGCGCTGACTGCTCTTGCCTTCGGACCTCTTCAGTGACCGTGGTCATCGATTGCCGGCGAAGAGGACGTCGAGGGTCTCGGCACGATATTCAGGGGCGACGGGGTCGGCGTCTCCGGCCAGCTGTTGTGCGGTGCGGCGGGTTTGTTCCTCGTGGTGAGCCAGGACGCGCTGGATTACTTGTTCCTGGCGCGGTGTCAAATACAGTTGGGTCGTCTTCAACGAGGCGTGCCCCAGAACCCACTGCACATCGGTTATCGGAAGGCTACGGTCCTCAATCATCCGACAACCCGCCGTGTGTCGGAGCGCGTGCAACGTTGAGTGAGTGCCTGCCCGCGTATTCACTCGCTCGAACATCCGGTGCACGGCCGCGTAGGTCAGCGGCCGGCGCGGGCGTCGTAGCGTCCACCACAGAGGCTGGCTCCGACCCATCGGGACGTCATCTCCCATTCCGATCTGCGAGAGCCGGAGCCACACAAAGGCATCCGACGACGCCGGCAGCTCTTGAACCGCTCGGGTGCCCTTTCGCGTCACAGCGATCACGCCTCGGCCAGGGTCGACGCCACCTTGAGTCACCGAAAGAAGCTCGGCCGCCCGAGCGCCGGTGGACACATAGAACGCCACCAGGGCACGGTCCCGGTGTGACGGTAGCTCAGCGAAAATCTGATTGAATTCTTCGTCGGACAAGCTTCGTGGGACTCGTTGGGGCACCGTCGGCCGGTAGCGGCCCACCCGCTCCGGCTCGAACGAATCCATGGGATTGTGGTGGGCGTGCGCCCGCCGAGCCTTTCGTGCGTATGCCAGGGGGAAGGGATTGATGACGGGTCCAGTGCCGTGTTCTCGGTGGAACTCGTAAAAGCGGCGCAGCACGGTCTCGCTGTGCGCACGAACCGACGACGCGTACGCCTCGCCCAGGCCATCACCGGTCGGCGCCTGTTCTGGACGGCGCCAGTGTGGTCGGGGCCGGTTCCCGGACAAGCGAAGCCAACGGCTGAAGTCACGGGCTTCGCAGCGACTGGCACGGTCCCAGTCCACGCCGGTCGCCCAGCAGAACCGCAACCAGCGCAGGATGTCCATCCCATACGAGCGCAGCGTGGACGCCGACGCGTCGGTGGCCTGGAGATCGCGGAAGTAGGCCGACACTGCGTGGACCTCCCGGCCGGCGGGATCCATCAAGCGATACGGCAGCACCATGTCGCCGGTCGTGGTCAGCCGCCCAACTCGGGGCACCACCAGAGTCGCTGGGTCCGCCGTTGTCTCTCGCTGATCATCCATGATCGGCGATGTCTAGCAGACGGGCTGAACCCCCTGTGACCTGGGGTAACGCCGGATCTAGTTCAGTCAACAGGGAGAAGGACGAGGCCAAGGCGCT